>JBFFQZ010000168.1:0-6647 GCA_041573235.1 Sulfitobacter sp.
AGCGCCAGCGCCTTGAGGTGTTCAACCCCGGCATTTTCAGGAGCGAAAAGCGCAAAGGCGATGTCCACAGCCTGACGGTCGACGGATCCGAAATCGACGGGCTTTTCCATAAGAAGAAATAGACCGCAGACATTTTCGATCCCGTCGAGCCGCGCATGGGGCAATGCCACACCGTGGCCGACGCCGGTGGGGCCAAGAGCCTCACGCGCAAGCAGCGCTTCGACAACGGCCCCGGCAGGTACATGATAGACGGATTCGGCGAGATCACCAATTTCGGCAAGCAGACGTTTCTTGCTACTGGTCGAGGCAAGCACTTTAACCCCGCCTGACGGAAGAAGTTTTGCAAAATTCATCAATCAGCTGTCCCTAATCAGCGCGCCCGGCCACGCGCGCCGTACCTCAGTCGTTAAGCGGGGTCAATCCACCCGATGTTGCCATCTTCGCGCCGATAAACGACGTTTACCCCGTCCTTGCCCTCTTTTTTGAACACCAGTACCGGTGCGCCCGCCAACTCCATCTGCATCACCGCTTCACCCACAGACAGCGTAGCGATTTGCGTCTGCATTTCAGCGATGATCATCGGGTCGAGCGATTCCGGTTCCTGCGTGTCCGCCTGTTCGTCGGAGGCCAAGATATATGCGGAAGCTCCCAGAAGTTCAACAGGTTCCGCGCGTTCTTTGTGATGATCCTTCAACCGCCGCTTGTAGCGTCTGAGTTGTTTTTCCATCTTCTGTCCGCACCCGTCGAAGGCGGCGTAAATTTCGGTTGCCGAGGCTTTCGCGGATGCGGTGAGTCCGGTGGACAGGTGTACCGTCGCCTCGCAGACGTATTCGTACCCGGACTTGGAAAAGATCACCTGCGCATCAGTCGGTCGTTCGGCATATTTCTGGACCACTGAGCCCAATTCGTTTTTGACATGTGTTTGCAGTGCGTCGCCGATATCGATTTGCTTTCCGCTGATTTGGTACCGCATAATGTCTCCTTCATGATGTGATCAGACCGCGAAATTGTCGCCCGGAGGGCGGGCCAAGACGCGATCAGATGCGGGAAATGGCAGCTGGTGGTAGGTTATTCACAGCCGGCCCACCCGTAGGTGGCACAGCATTCATTACATTACGCAGCTCAGTCGCCATACTTGATTAGAGAGCCATTGCCGCTTCAAAGTCAATCATTTCAGACAAGATGCGCGGCAATGAATCGAAAATTGAAACCGTTTTCTATATTAAGAAATCTTAAAGTTGTCGCCCAGGTAGACCCTGCGCACGTCGCCGTTGTTCACGACCTCTTCGGGGGTGCCGGACATCAGCACGCGACCCTCGTGGAGAATATAGGCGCGGTCCACAATCTCAAGTGTTTCGCGGACGTTGTGGTCGGTGATCAGGACGCCGATGCCCCGCTTCTTGAGGTCTGAAACCAGATTCCGGATGTCACCAACGGAAATCGGATCGACGCCGGCAAAGGGTTCGTCAAGCAGCAGATATTTCGGATCCGCAGCAAGGCAGCGTGCAATCTCGACCCGGCGGCGTTCACCCCCGGACAGCGCCAGGGCAGGAACTCGGCGCAGGTGTTCGATAGAGAATTCAGTCAACAGCGCATCCAGCCGCTTTGCCCTCTTGCGGCGGTTCGGTTCAGCGATATCGAGGATGGCAAGAATGTTTTCCTGCACGCTCAACCCGCGAAAAATACTCATTTCCTGGGGCAGATAGCCGATGCCAAGCTGTGCGCGGCGGTACATGGGCAGGTTGGTGACGTCCTTGCCGTCGATGGTGACGGTGCCGCTCTCAGCGGTCACGAGCCCTGCAACAGCGTAAAAAGTCGTCGTCTTGCCTGATCCGTTCGGGCCCAGCAGGGCCACGACCTCACCCCGGCTCAGCTCCATCGAAAAGTCGCGGATGACGGTTTTCTTGCGGTAGGATTTGCGCAGGTGCGATATGCGCAGTCCCGCACTACCGCCTGTTACCGTCAGGTCGGGGCCGGGCATCAGTCGTCGCCGCCGGTTTGCAGTCTCGTGCGCACGTTCCCCAGCATTTGCGCGGTGCCATCGCGCAGCCGGATGGTCATCGTATCGGCGCTGAGAGCGCTCGCGCCCTGTGCAAGCAGAACGTCGCCGCGCATCACGATGGTGCCCTCGTCGATGCTGTACTCCGCGCGCTCCGCTTCGGCTGCGTCGGGACCGGAGACAAGCGTGACCCCGCCTGTCGCTTCCAGCCGCGCGATGCCGTTGCGGTCCGCCGAATAGACAACCAGAACCTTTTGCGCGGACAGGCGCATTTCGCCCTGTCCGATGACCACATTGCCCGTGAATATCGCGGTGCCTGTGGTTTGATCGACAGACAGTTCTTCGGATGTCACCTCGACGGGCAGGCTTGTGTCCTGTGCGATCGTGCCGAACGCGACGTTCGCTCCTTGGGCGAGGAGGGTGGTGGACAAAAGCGCCAGAACCAGCGCGATCAGCAGCGGACGAAAACCCATGGGGCGGTCACTTTCTTCCTTGGTTGGGGGTGTATACCAGCTTCACACCGCCGCTGAAAAGCATTTGCGTGTTTTCACCCGCACTCGGCGATTTCACGGACATGTTTCCCGCAATGAGGGATCCGATAGGGCCATCCGCTTCGATTCCGTCAGGCGCATGAAGTTCGACCCGTGAAATCCGCGCATTCAGGCGGTCTGTTCTGACCTCGTATCCGGTCGACGTTTTCAGCGACACCGTTCCCTTGAGTTCGGCCCTGTCGGCGGGAATGTCGACTTCTGCCAGCTTTGCCTGAAGAACATATTTCGTACCTGCTGCCGTTTCAATACGGGCCAGTATGTTTTCGGCGCGGTTTGTTCCGATGCGGCCGCCGGGGGTGATCACCTTGACCGCGGAGAACGAAATCATGTCGCCCTCCGGCGTGGCGCCCGAAAAGAACGGCCCGGTGATCTGCTGATCCCTGAGCCGATCCTGGATTTCCTTGTCGGCAAAGGGGATCGCATCCTGTGTGTTCATCGCGCGCGACAACAGAAACAACGTCGACAGAATCGCAAGCGCCGCCAAGGGAAGCGCCACCTTGAGCCACGAGATGGTGCGTGAATAGCGATCCTTGGTGATCATGCGCGGAGCCGTTTCATGCGTGCGCGAAAATGTCCGTTTCGGGCCAACCTTCGAGGTCCAGGCGCGCGCGCGCTGGCAGGAAATCAAAGCACGACTGCGCAATCTCCATGCGGCCTTCGCGTTCCAACATCTGGTTCAGCGCATCGCGCAGGCGGTGCAGGTAGAGCACATCCGACGCGGCATACTCGATCTGCGCCTGGGTCAGCTCCGCCGCGCCCCAATCACTGGATTGCTGCTGTTTGGAGATGTCGATCGACAATAGCTCATGCAGCAGTTTGGCCAGGCCATGCCGGTCGGTATAGGTGCGAATCAGACGGCTCGCGATCTTGGTGCAATATACCGGGGCAGTCACTGCGCCGAACGCGTTCATCATCGCGGCGATGTCGAACCGGCCAAAGTGAAAAAGCTTGAGCACCTTCGGGTCTTCGAGCAGGCGGCACAGGTTGGGGGCCTCGGTCTGGCCTTTTGCGATCTGCACCAGGTGGGCATTGCCGTCACCGCCTGACAGCTGCACCACGCAGAGCCTGTCCCGATGCGGGTGCAACCCCATCGTTTCGCAATCGATCGCCACCTCGGGTCCAAGGTCTAGCCCGTCGGGCAGGTCGTTCTGGTACACGGTATTGGTCATGGGGCGCTCTTTTGCTGGGGGGAAGGGAATTCTGGGCCGCTAGGTCGCGACTATATCGCCCAGCGCGGGCCTTGGAAACCGGGTCAACAGGCGGTTGACAAGGATATGGCACGAATGCCCCGCCCAGTCCCGCGGCAACAGCTTGCGTGGCAAAGCCGGGTGGCGCAGGACGATCCGGCGCCAGTTGTGCACGATCAGGCAGCGCAGTACCGCCTGTTGCTGAGCGCTGAGCCCGGCGGCGGAGCCAAGCCGCTTCTCAGCGGTCATCAGAACGTCTTGCAGGGCGCGATATTCGTCCTGAAGCACCTTCGGAGCGATCTGTTGGCGCAGCCAGTCGGGTGCGTGATCGCCGGGCAGCACCAGCGCGTCCTGCGGTGGGTGACACTGGGCTGCGCCAAGGTAGACGCGTGGCAGCAAAGGCGCAAATCCACGTTTCGCCATTCCATCATGCGAGGCACCGCCGCTATCTTCGAGTATAACAAGCTGCCAGTCGCCGTCGGGTTCATCCGGGGGGGCGTAGATCCGCGCGCTCGCAGCGGCGCTTTCGGCACGGCTTTTTGCGGTGAGGGTGTGACGCCGGGTGCGCCCGCGTTTTTCCGAGGCGATCCAGCCATCGTTGCGCAGCCTGTGCAGGGCGACACGCACCGCTTCAGGGCGGATGGCCATTTCGCTCATGACAATCGACAATACGGGGCCGTCGATGCCCTGTCCTTCTGCCTGCGCAAGATCACCGAACAGGGTCACCATCAAGGACCAGACACGTTGCCCACCCAGCGCAAGCAGCGCCTGGATTGTTTGCTCAAAAGGATCTTGCGACATGGCGCTGCTCTGTTTTCGCATCAAGGGTAATATAGCCTTTTCAGCGTGATCTACCAGCGCCACGGGGGCCAGCGGCTTTGGGATCATGTATTTCTGGGGGCGGTCGCGGTGAAAATAGACGGTTATCCCGCAGTGTTGCAGGCTGAAAAGTCATTTCGGTCCGAACGGGGGACCGGCACCAAATGCCGATCCGATGTGTATTGCGCCCGCGCCTCGTTCAGTGCGGTTCGGACAGGAAGCCGACGACCAGTTGCGCAGTCTCGCGCGGATTGGTTACGACGAGAAGATGGCCATCGTCGACAAGCTCTAGCCGCGACCGGGGGATCAGATGCGCAAGCAGCCGCGCATTGGCGACCGGGATCAGCGGGTCATCGGTGCCAGACAAGACCAGCGTGGGCTGCATGAGGCGCCACAGCCACGGCACGCTCGTCCAACCGGTCATCGCCAGAAGCTGCAGCATGTAGCCCGCATTGGATGACGGGCGCATGCCTGCCGCATGGGCATTGATCAGCGTATCGTCACGCCGGAACGCGCCGCCATAGATCTCGGCCGCGATGGAGCGCATGTAGCCCTTGTCGGTGTAGCGTTTGACGCTTGCCATCTTCGACAGAACGCTGGCCTTGCCGGGGACCATGGTCCAGCCGGACGAGGTGGCCACCAGCACCAGCTTGCGGCAGATACGCGGATACTGGCGGGCGAATTGCTGGGCCAGGCCGCCGCCCCAGGATACGCCGGATACATCGACCTGGTCGATCTCGAGGATCTCAAGCAGGTGTTTGGCCATCCGTGCCAGCGTGTTGGGCCGGTACGGCAGCGCTGGCAGCGGAGAGCCGCCCACGCCCGGCACGTCAAACAGGATCGCGCGGCGGTCCGTAAGCTCGGTCAGGAAGGGAAACCCCAGTTCGAGGTTGGCGCCGATGCCGTTGAACATCAGCAGCGGCGGGATCGACGGATCGCCGTCCTTGATCGCGACGCGCAGCATCTGGCCTCGCACGTCGATCATTTCGACGGTAATCCCTTCGGGCAGGCTGAGATCGGATTCATCCACGGTTTCGGTGCTCATAAGGCTCTCTTTCCTGCGGGCAGAGTAGTGGCGCGTCGCGGTTCAGGGTTCGAAAATATAGGTGCCGGGCGCCGGGCCAAGCGCGGGGTGTGCCTTGCTGCCGGGTGTCTTGGGGGCGGCGATCGCCTTGCCCGACTGTTTTTTGAGCATTTCGCCCCAGTCGAGCCACCAGCTGCCCTCGTGTTTCGTGGCCTTTTCGGCCCATGCCTCAGGGTCAGCCTGATTGGCGGGGGCCTTCATGTACCATGCCTTGGGATTGCCGGGCGGGTTCAGCAGGCTTTGCAGATGGCCCGAGTTCGACAGGATGAAGGTGCTGTCATCGCCAAAAAGACGCGCGGTTTCATAGACGGCTTTCCACGGGGTGATGTGGTCGGTGGTGCCCGCGATGACGTAGGTGGGATAGCTGACCTTGGTCATGTCGATCGCGTGCCCGCCGACGACCATCTTGCCGGGATTGAGGAACGGATTGCTGAAAATCATGTCCAGAAAGTTGCCGTGCAGCCCGGCGGGCAGGCGCGTGGTGTCGGCATTCCAGTACAGAACATCAAAGGCGGGCGGCGGGTTGCCCATCAGATAGTTGTTCACCCAGTAGTTCCAGATCAGGTCGTTGGGCCGCATCCAGGCGAACATCTTGGCCATGTCCTGACCGTCAAGCACGCCGCGGCTCGACGAGGCCAGCTTGGCCGCCTTGACGGTCTGCGGGGTGACCAGTGCTGCCATGTCGCTGTCGGTGGAGGCCATCGTGTCCAGCACGCAGACGGCCAGGATGACCGAATGGATCTTCTCCGCCTTGTCCTGCGCGGCGAGCCACCCCGCATAGGTCGACAGGGTGATCCCGCCCGAACAGGAGCCCATGATGTTGACCGCCTTGGCGCCGGTGATTTCAAGCGTGGCATCGCAGGCCTCGTCCAGCGCCTCGATATAGGTGGTCATGTCCCAGTCGCGGTGTTCCTTGGTGGGATTGCGCCAGCTGATGCAGTAGGGCTGGATGCCCTGGCTCAGCAGGAATTCGATCATGCTTTTGCCCGGCGCCATGTCGATCGAAT
>JBFFQZ010000169.1:0-6616 GCA_041573235.1 Sulfitobacter sp.
ATCGCTGCGCTGTTGAACCATCGGTAAGGCCAGCCTTGTCGAACTTGGCAAAATGAAAAGGGCGGTGCGCATGCGCACCGCCCTTTTCATTTTGCCAAGTTCGACAAGGCTGGCCTTACCGATGGTTCAACAGCGCAGCGATCCGGCAGAGCCGGGGCGCAGGGCCTGCGCCTACTCGCTGGTTTCGACGATCATCAGCTCGCGTTCAGAGGCGCCTTTGGCATGCTCCAACGCGGCCTGATACGCGTCCGAGCGATAGCACCGCTCGGCGGTTTCGATATCGGGAAACCGGGCCACGACATTGCGCGGGCGCTCGCGCCCCTCCAACTGCACAAAGCGGCCACCACGGGCGATGAACTCGCCCCCATGCTCGGCGATGGCCACGGTCGCACCGGCCGCGTATTTCTTATAGGCCTCTTCATCCGTCACGGTCACATGGGCAATCCAGAGCGCTCCCATAATCTATCCTTTCAGTACAGTTTCGGCAGCGGCGATCGCGGCCTCGGAATTCTGCGCGGAGGCACCACCGCCCTGCGCCATATCGGGACGGCCTCCGCCCCCCTTGCCGCCCAGCTGCGCCACCGCGGCACGGACGAGATCAACGGCTGAGAGGCTGGTTGCAAGGTCTTCGGTGACACCTGCGGCCACCGCGGCCTTGTCGCCCGTATCCGCAATCAGCAACACCGCACCGCTGCCCAAACGCGCCTTGTGTTCATCCACGAGGGCAGGCAGATCCTTGCCCGTCACGCCGCTCAGCACCTGCGCGTGAAACCGGATGCCGCCGACCTCGCGGGCCTCCGGCGCGCTTGCCCCGCCAGTCATGGCCAGTTCACGGCGCAGCTGCGCCACTTCATTGGCGAGGCTGCGACGCTCTTCCATCAGCGAGCGGACTCGCTCGGGGACCGATGCGGCGGGTGCTTTCAGCTCAAGCGCTGTCCGCGTCAGCAAAGCGTCCTGTTCGCGCAGATGCTCCATCGCCGCCGCGCCGGTCAAGGCTTCGATCCGGCGCACCCCGGCACTGCTGGCGCTGTCGCCCAACAGGACAAAGGCACCGATGTCGCCAGTGCGCGCCACATGCGTGCCACCGCACAGCTCCAATGAATAGGTCGCGCCATCCGTGCCCTTGTCAGAACCATTCTGACGGCCCATCGACACGACGCGCACCTCATCGCCATATTTCTCGCCGAACAGCGCCTGCGCGCCCAGGGCACGCGCATCGTCGGGCGTCATGATCCGTGTCTCGACCGGGCTGTTTTGCCGGATATAGGTGTTCACCTCGGCCTCGACCCGGGCAAGTTCACCGGCCGCGACAGCCTCGTTGTGGCTGAAATCGAACCGCAGGCGGTCTTCGGCGTTGAGCGAGCCGCGCTGTGCCACATGATCACCCAGCGCGTGGCGCAGAGCCTCGTGCAACAGATGGGTCGCTGAGTGGTTCGCGCGGATCGCCGTGCGCCGCGCGTGATCCACTTCAAGAACCGCAGATTGACCGTTGGAAATACTACCTTTTTCAACGGTCGCGAAATGGATGAAAACGCCTGCGGCCTTGCGGGTATCGGACACGCGGGCAAGACCGCTTTCGGTGCGGATGACGCCGGTGTCACCCACCTGACCGCCGCTTTCGGCGTAAAACGGGGTCTGGTTCAGGGCGATCTGAACGGTTTCGCCCTCCTGCACCGCGTCGATGTCCGTGCCATCCTGCACAAGTGCTGCAATCTTGCCTTCCGCAGTCTCCGTGTCATAGCCCAGAAATTCGGTCACGCCTGCCCGGTCGGCCACATCGAACCAAACGGCTGCATCCGCCGCCTCACCCGAACCGGACCAGGCCGCGCGCGCCTTGGCCTTTTGCTCGGCCATGGCCGCATCGAACCCGTCCGTGTCCACGCTCCGCCCCTTTTCGCGCAGCGCGTCCTGCGTCAGATCCAGCGGGAAGCCGTAGGTGTCATACAGCTTGAACGCCGCTGCACCCGGCAGATCCGCACCTTCCGGCAGGCGGACAAGTTCGTCGTCCAGCAGCTTGAGCCCCCGATCGAGGGTCTGGCGGAACCGGGTTTCTTCCTGAAGCAGTGTCTGTTCGATCATGCGCTGTGCCTGTCCCAGTTCGGGATAGGCCTGCCCCATTTGCCCCACCAGAGCGGGCACGAGACGGTGCATCAGCGGATCCTGCGCGCCCAGCAGATGCGCATGCCGCATGGCGCGCCGCATGATCCGCCGCAGCACATAGCCACGGCCGTCGTTGCTGGGCATCACCCCATCCGCCATCAGGAAAGAGGTCGAACGCAAGTGGTCCGCAATCACCCGGTGATGGGTCTTGCCGGGGCCGTCTGGGTCAGTGCTCGTGGCATTGGCCGACGCCTCGATCAGGCTGCGCATCAGATCGGTCGCGTAATTGTCGTTGGTGCCCTGCAACAGCGCCGCGACGCGCTCGATCCCCATGCCGGTGTCGATGGACTTGTTCGGAAGGTCTCGCCGCGAGCCATCCTCGAACTGCTCGTATTGCATGAAAACGAGGTTCCAGATTTCGACGAAACGGTCGCCGTCCTCCTCGGGAGAGCCGGGAGGGCCGCCCCAGATGTGATCGCCGTGGTCATAGAAAATCTCGGTGCAGGGCCCGCACGGACCGGTCGGACCCGCAGACCAGAAATTATCGTCGGTCGCGATGCGGATGATGCGGTCATCGCTCAGGCCCGCGTGTTTCTTCCAGATTTCAACAGCCTCGTCGTCGGTGTGATAGACCGTCACCAGCAGCCGTGATGCGTCGATCCCGAAGACCTTGGTCAGCAGATCCCAGGCCAGCGGGATCGCGTCTTCCTTGAAGTAGTCGCCAAAGCTGAAATTTCCCAGCATTTCAAAGAACGTATGGTGACGCGCCGTGTAGCCAACGTTGTCGAGGTCATTGTGCTTGCCGCCCGCGCGCACGCATTTCTGCGCCGTTGTGGCGCGGGTGTAGTCGCGCGTCTCAACTCCGGTGAACAGATTCTTGAACTGCACCATGCCCGCCGCCGTGAACATCAGCGTCGGGTCATTTCGCGGGACAAGCGGGCTTGACGGGACAATGGTATGGCCGTGATCACCGAAATACGACAGGAAGGTCGAGCGGATATCGTTGAGCGTCTGCATGGGGTCCGTCCTTTGGGCGCGGGGAATTTGGGTCCGTCTGAGATAACCTTGCCCGACGGGGCTGTCCACAGCGCTCAAACGTAAAAAGGGCGCACGCCTGCTGGCCCACACCCTTTTTTGACTGATATGCCGGACTGTGGCAGCCTGCGCCGCTACCCCTCCAGGATATCCGGATCGTCCATGTTTTCGGAACCGTTGAAATCCAGCCCGTGGGACGCGCGGATCTTGTCTTCAATGTCCATCGCCATCGCCTCGTTTTCACGCAGGAATGTCTTGGCATTCTCACGCCCCTGCCCGATCCGCTCGTCGCCATAGCTGAACCAGCTGCCGGATTTGTCAACGATCCCGGCCTTCACGCCCATGTCCAGAATCTCACCCATTTTCGAGATGCCTTCGCCATACATGATGTCGAACTCCACCTGCTTGAACGGCGGCGCCACCTTGTTCTTGACGACTTTCACGCGGGTCTGGTTGCCCACCATCTCGTCACGGTCCTTGATCGATCCGATACGGCGGATATCCAGCCGCACGGACGAGTAGAATTTCAGCGCGTTGCCGCCGGTCGTCGTCTCCGGCGACCCGAACATGACGCCGATTTTCATCCGGATCTGGTTGATGAAGATCACCATGCAATTCGACCGCGAGATCGATCCGGTAAGCTTGCGCATGGCCTTGCTCATCAGCCGCGCCTGAACGCCGACGGAACTGTCGCCCATTTCGCCCTCAAGCTCGGATTTGGGCGTCAGCGCGGCGACCGAATCCACGATGACCATATTGACCGCCCCCGACCGCACCAGCGTATCGGTGATTTCGAGCGCCTGCTCGCCTGTATCGGGCTGCGATATCAGCAACTCGTCAATGTCCACTCCCAGTTTCTTGGCGTATTGCGGGTCAAGCGCGTGTTCTGCGTCGACAAAGGCACAGACGCCACCGGCCTTCTGCTGCTCGGCCACACAATGCAGGGTCAGCGTGGTTTTACCCGAAGATTCAGGACCATAGATCTCGACAATGCGGCCCATCGGCAAGCCACCGATGCCCAATGCGATGTCGAGGCCGAGCGAGCCCGTGGACGACGCCGTGATGTCCTGAACGGCGCCTTCCGCGCCCAGCTTCATGATTGAACCTTTGCCGAACTGCCGTTCGATCTGAGCAAGGGCGCTGTCCAGCGCCTTTTGCTTGTCTGCCGATTTCTTATCCATATTCAAAAGATCTGCCGTTGCCATTTGGGTCTTTCCCTTACTGTCACAGGGTTGCGGAAGCTACAATCGCTGCCGTGGCCCTGATATTTTGTTCTTCTAACGTTCTTATGCGGACAAAAGTAGAACATTTCAATCAAATTTTTTACACCCTATCTTTGATCAGCATTGGTTAAGAAGTGGTTTATGGTAAGGTGGCGCGGCGGGCAGCTCGAACGTGGAGGTCATAAGTGCTTGTTTTCTTTAAGGAGCGACTCGCTTTTCTCTCGGTCCCCAAAACCGGGACAACTGCTTATGAGACGGCGTTGGCGTCCCGCGCAGATATGGTCATCTCCGAACCGCCGCTTCTAAAGCACGCGCCCGTGTATCGCTACAACCGATTCATTCGACCTATGTTCCTGAACGTCTGCGATGCCGAGATGGAGTTGATGGCCGTGATGCGTGAACCGGTCAGTTGGCTGGGCAGTTGGTATCGCTACCGTCAACGGCCCTTCATGGCGGGCAAGGCCAACAGCACCCATGGCATCAGCTTTGATGATTTCGTAATGGCATACATGAAGGGAAAGCGCCCCGGTTTTGCCCAGGTTGGCAGCCAACTGAAGTTTCTGGAGCGTCAGCAAAACGGGACCGGCATCAACCATCTTTTCAGATACGAAGATCAGCCGCGCCTGAAGCGCTTTCTCGAAGAGCGGCTCGGAACGCGTTTCGATCTGGATCGGGAAAATGTCTCTCCCCAGATCGACATCGCCTTGTCCCCCGAGGTCGAAACGCGTTTCCGGCGCAAATTCGCGGATGAATTTGATCTCTATGACAGCATTCCCCGCGAATAGTCGTTGCAGGCCTGTCCGACGTTCCAGCGCTTGAATACCGTTGAACTGGCAGATCACGGCCCAGGTGCCACAAGGTTCACCCGCTCTTCCAGAGGCCCGCCAGTGGCGGATGCCGTGGCGGCATTTCTCAAAGCAATTGCCATCCTGCCAGAGTGATTAAGCAGGAGAATCTGATCACTCAGAAACGCGCGGCTCGAGTTGCCGCGCGGCCTAGTGCAATTGCTGGTTCACTGTTTCCGTAAGCTCGTTGAGCGAGAAGGGCTTTGGCAAGAACACCGAATTGGGGATCTTCTTTTGTGCTTCGCCCAGGCTGTCTTCCGCGTAGCCTGAAACGAAAACCACCCGCACATCCGGACGTTCCTTCAACGCCTCGCGCACCCAGCTGGGACCATCCAGGCCAGGCATGACCACGTCGGTCACGAAGACGTCGATCTGAAGGCTCGCATCCTCAAGTGTCTCCAACGCGGCCTCGGCGCTTTCGGCCTCAAGCACGGTATATCCACGCAGACGCAGCGCGCGACTGGCAAAGGCGCGCACCGGTGCCTCATCTTCCACCAGCAGGATCACGCCGCCTTCATGCGCGCGGCTCGCGACAGCCATCTCTTCGAGAATCGGCTTCGACACCACAGCTCTGTCGGTCTGTGTCAGCACCGGGAAATAGAGACCAAAGCACGTGCCGACACCCTCCTCGCTGTCCACAAAGATGTAACCCCCGGTCTGTTTCACGATGCCATAAGCCGTGGAAAGACCCAAGCCCGTGCCCTCGCCGGTCCTTTTTGTGGTGAAAAACGGCTCAAACACCTTTTGCAGCTTGTCATTCGGAATGCCCGCACCGTCGTCCTGAACCCTGATCGTCACGTAATCGCCCGCGGGAACAGTGACCTGATCCCGCGTCATGGGGCGTTCAAGCCGTGTACATTCGGTCAAAATCCGAATTTCGCCACCGTTGGGCATTGCATCCCGCGCATTGACCACAAGGTTCATCAAGACCTGCTCCAACTGCCGCTTATCGGCGCGGATCGGTTGCAGCACGGGATCGTGGCTGAGCGTCAGGGTGATTTTCTCACCAACGAGACGGTTCAGGAGATGGGTCAGATCGGCAAGCGTATCACGCATGTCCAGCGTCTCGGGACGCAGGGTCTGCTTGCGCGAAAAGGCCAGCAGCTGTCCGACCAACGCGGCCGCGCGGTTGGCGTTCTGGTTGATCTGCACAAGGTCGCTGTAATCCTGATCCCCCTGATCGTGGCGCAGCAAGAGCAGATCGCAATGGCCCGAGATCGCGGTAAGCAGATTGTTGAAATCATGCGCGACACCGCCAGCAAGTTGCCCGATCGCCTGCATTTTCTGACTCTGGACAAATTGTGCCTCCAGCGATTTCAACTCGGTCGCGTCATGCAGTACGGCGATCAGCGCGGGGCCGCTGTCTTCTTCGATACGGTTCAGCGTGACCTGTACAAAGGTCTCCTTGTCGCC
>JBFFQZ010000170.1:0-6551 GCA_041573235.1 Sulfitobacter sp.
CGGGTCGGTGCGCGCCAGCAGGGTCATGACATGGGTCCGGGCGGCGTGGGTGATCCAGGTCTTGTTGCCGGTGATCTTGTAGGTTTCGCCGTCCTTGACCGCGCGGGTGCGCAGGCTGCCCAGGTCAGAGCCGGTGTTCGGCTCGGTGAACACGGCCGTCGGCAGGGTTTCCGCAGAGGCGATTCGCGGCAGCCACTTGGCTTTTTGCGCGTCGGTCCCGCCCGCGATGATCAGCTCGGCCGCGATTTCGGAGCGTGTGCCAAGCGACCCCACACCGATATAGCCGCGCGACAACTCTTCGGAGACGACGCACATCGACGCTTTGCTGAGGCCAAAGCCGCCGAATTCCTCTGGAATCGTCAGGCCGAATACACCCATCTCGGCCAGTTCCTCGATGATCTCCATCGGGATCAGCTCGTCCTTGAGGTGCCACTCATGGGCAAATGGCTCGACCTTCTCGACGGCATAGCGGCGGAACTGGTCGCGAATCATCTCAAGCTCTTCATCGAGGCCCGAAGCGCCAACTGTGACATTGGCCGAATGTTCCTGCATCAGCGCCACAAGCCGCGTACGGGCGGCCTGCGTGTTGCCGCCCTGCGTCAGGGTTGCGATCGCAGGCGCGGTCAGGCCGTGCTGGTCTTCCTGGCTGAGGCCCAGATCCTGCAGGCGCACGATTTCGCCCTGGTTCATCTGGATGCCGCCGATGATCTGCCAGAGGTATTCGCCAAAGGCGATCTGATGAATAAGCGCCTCGGTTTCGCCGAACTTCCCCTCGGCGTTCAGCTTTTCCGCCCAGGATTGCATCTGGCGCAGGGATTGAGCGTAGGTGGCCAGCCAGGCAAGCCCGTGCGCGGCAGTCTGGTTCTGTTCGACCAGCGCGTTCGAGATCCGGTCCCCGTCGGTTACCATCGCACGTACGGTTTGCGTCGCGCGCGCAAGAACGGCCTCTACCGGGCCGACAGCCGATGCCGTCAGTCCAAGAAGATCATCCAGGAGGACCGGCCCCTCCACATTCAACTGTCCATCATGTGCCATCATAGATCCTTTCCAGCTTGCTGCCGGGCTTAATCATTTTGCAGGTGCAGCGCAACAAAGATACGTTTGGATGCGTCAATTTGGTTGAAAATTACGCTGTAAATTTTGCCGTGCACGCTTCCGTGCACCTGTTTATGTAGAGCCATGGAGACAATTTTCCCCCTGCTGTCCGTTCCAGAACTGCTGTTCGCCGCAGCCGTGGCGGTTATTGCGGGCTTTGTCAAAGGCGTGGTCGGATTCGCCATGCCATTGGTCTTTATATCGGGTTTGACGACATTCATGTCGCCTGAATTGGCGCTCGCGGGGCTGATCCTTCCGACGCTGATGACGAATGCTTTGCAGGCACTGCGGCAGGGTCGGCAGGCCGCAGCGCGTTCCACGCTGGATTTCAAAGTCTTCCTGATCTGCGGCGGCGTGATGCTGATTGCTGCGGCGCAGCTTGTCCGGCTGTTTCCGGATCAGGTGATGATGGCGGTGATCGGCGTGCCGGTGACGTTCTTTGCGCTGTTGCAGCTCAGCGGACGGCAGCTTCACCTTCCCGCGCGGTCGGTGCGGATCGAAGTGGCGGCAGGGGTGGTGGCCGGCACGCTGGGCGGCCTGTCAGGGATATGGGGCCCTCCGACGGTCGCCTATCTGACCGCCCTGAACACGCCTAAGCAGGACCAGATGCGCGTTCAGGGGGTGATCTATGGGCTTGGTTCGGTCGCCCTTCTGGTCGCGCACTTGGGCTCTGGCGTTCTGCGGGCAGAGACGATCGGATTTTCCGTCGCCATGCTGCTGCCGGCCTTTGCGGGAATGCAGATGGGGCACTCGATAATGATGCGTATCGACCAGGCCATTTTCAAACGCATCACCTTGGTGGTCTTGTTGGCGGCCGGCCTCAACCTGTTGCGTCGGGCCGTGATGGGCTGACCGCGAGGTTCAGCCCTGCCGCGCGACAGTCAGCCCCGAGACATCTTCGATAAACGTGACGATTCGGTTTTTGATGCCATCGTCCTTGATGGCGGCGAGGGCGCTGACGATCTCCATTCCGGGATCGCGGGGCGTCACTCTTTGTTGCACCTCATCATACAGGCCGTCGAAAAAATAGGCGGGCGATACTTCGAAGATTTGAGCGAGTTCGAAAAGACGGCTTGCCGCGATACGATTCGATCCGATTTCGTATTTCTGGATCTGCTGAAAAGATAGGCCGAGACGGTTTGCGACATCGGTCTGCGACATCCGGCGGAGCGTCCGAATTTGCTTTAATTTGCGTCCAACATGGACGTCTACTGGATGTGACATAAAGTTAACCTCTGGTTGTGTATGGTAACGTTTTCCGAAAAATTCGACTTTCGATCAATTGGATAGATTTAAAAAAAAACCGAAGATGAATAACCTATGGTTGAAAGAAAATGGACCCTCTATGGGTGATTTTTGTTGCATTGATGGGTGATTAATTTGCAAGGTGCATTTATGAATAAGGCAATTGGAATTTCGAACGACACAGAAGCTGTGAAAGGCTCGCCAGCTTTATTGCATGAAATGATGCGTTCTTTCATTGCACTGGCAGGCACCCTGAACCTGAGCCAAGCGGTGGAAGTGCTGGGTAGCACACGCCAAACGGTGCGGCGTCATATCTCGCAGCTGGAAGAGTCGATGCAGTGCAAGCTCTTTGATGTGCAGCAGCGTCGTTATGCCCTCACAGAGGCGGGCGAACGGGCGTTGGGCCCGGCGCAGATCCTCGTTGATCAAGGTGCCGTGTGGTTTAGAGGCCAGTTTGACCAGGTCGGCGGCATGATGCGGTTCTCTTATGAGGACGGCAAGAATCTGATTTATCACCAGCAGCAGCAACCGATCAGTCGGATCTGGTCTGGCGAATCAGTGCTTCAACGCAACGCTCTGAAGGCGTGGGCGGCGGCCGAGGGCCAATTGGAGCATCCCGCGATGCAATCTATACGTCCTTATGTCATCGTCTATCGCGACGCGATCGACACATGGATTTGTACCGAGATCGGTGAGGAATCATTTTATTCGAAATGGTTCGGATGGGCTCAGGCACGCAGTAGCATCGGGCGCCCTCTGAACCAGTTTCCCGGAGGCGAGACTTTTGCCAATCTGATAAACATCCCGTTCCATGATATTCAATCAGGTCATGGGATTAGGTTGGATCAGGTGCTGACTTTCATGCCTAATGCCGTCAACGGAAAACGCGATATGCTGGCCTTTGACCGATTGCTCATGGGGATCAGTTTTCCCGATGGCAGCCCGGCGCTCATGTCGGTGGTCGACAGGCCGACAAAGCTGAATATCACGGGTATTGATGCGACCGTTCTCGATCAAATGCCGCAGGGCACTTCTATCGATTTTGTCTCATAGGTTGTATTCTGAGGGCGCATTCCGATTTTTTTTGTTAAGCTTCTTTGCATATTTGCAAGGAAAGGCCGACTCGAATGACTCTTTTGACGATGCAGACTGGCGACAGGTTTATAGCCAGTAGTTCTGATATTTTTGCCGAATACGGACTTAGACTTGAGGTCGGCTATGATTTTGAAGTCTACCGCGAGCATCTTCGCGAAGCGCGGCCCGACCACACTCTGGGCGCTCCATTTGACCCGCTGCTCCAGAATATTTCCCCCGAGAATGCCTTTTGGATCGTCGGACGGAACCATGCGAACCGGATCGTTCACACCCAGGCACTGCGCCTGCTGAACATGGGCGACATGACGGTTGGCGATTATCTCAAGAACAATTTCCGGGCCTTTCCGCCATCCGACATCGATCTGGATCTGGGGCGGTCGCGTTACCGCGCGGGGCCCGGTGCCCAGCGGATGCGCGGCAGGGTGGCCTATCACGGAGAATTCTGGATCGGCGGTGAAAAGGGCGAACTGCGCGGCCAGGGGGTTTCGTGCCTGCTTGGTCGTTATGGTTTCTGGGAGGCGATACAGCATTGGGACCCGGATCACATCCTTGCTTTCATTCTCAAACCGGTTGCCTTCAAGGGGCTGGTCGAGCGCGCGGGCTGGATGCACACGGATCCCGGCGCGCTGCGTTGGTTCGAGCGGGGCAACGACATCCCGATGGAAACCTTCATGGCTTACATGCACCGCGAAGACCTTCATTTCATTCTGGAGCTGCCGCTGAGCGACCTATTCACGCTGGCGGCCTAAGGGCATAAAATATTTGAAGTGGCACAAAAAAGGCCGCTGCGGGCGATGCAGCGGCCTCTTTCGCATGAGTGTCGCGGTATCAGCCGATTGCTGCGGCTTTCACGTCATCGTCGATGTGCGGCATATATTGCTCAAAGTTCTTGGCAAACATTGCGACCAGTTTGGTCACCTGGCGGTCATAGGCTTCGGCATCGTCCCAGGTGCGGCGTGGATCCAGCAGGATGTCAGGCACGCCCTGCACTGATACGGGCACGTCAAAGCCAAAGTTCTCGTCCTTGCGGAACTTGCCCTCAACCAGCGATCCGTCCAGCGCAGCCGTGAGCAGTGCACGTGTCGCCTTGATCGGCATCCGGGAGCCGGTGCCGTAGGCGCCGCCTGTCCATCCGGTGTTCACCAGCCAGCAGGTCGCGCCATGCTGCGCGATCTTGTCACGCAGCAGGTTACCATAAACCTCCGGACGGCGCGGCATGAACGGCGCGCCAAAGCAGGTAGAAAATGTGGGCTCGGGCTCGGTCACGCCACGCTCGGTGCCAGCCACCTTCGAGGTGAACCCGGACAGGAAGTGGTACATCGCCTGCGCTGGCGTCAGGCGCGCGATGGGCGGCAGGGTGCCGAAGGCGTCGCAGGTCAGCATGATGATGTTCTTGGGGTGCCCGCCAACGGCTTTTTTCGAGGAGTTCGAAATGTAATGCAGCGGATAGGCGCAGCGCATGTTCGCTGTCAGCGAATCATCATTGAAATCAAGGTCCTTGGTCTCATCGTCATAGACCATGTTTTCGATCACGGTGCCGAATTTCTCGGTCGTGGCATAGATTTCAGGCTCGGCTTCCGGGCTCAGATTGATCGTCTTGGCATAACAGCCGCCCTCGAAGTTGAACGTGCCGGTGTCGGACCAGCCATGTTCGTCGTCGCCGATCAGCGTGCGGTCGGGATCGGCCGACAGTGTCGTCTTGCCGGTGCCCGACAGGCCGAAAAAGATCGCCGTATCTACAGGGTTTCCGGTGGCGTGGTTGGCCGAGCAGTGCATCGGCATGACACCCTTGGCAGGCAGCAGATAGTTCAGCAGGGTGAAAACGGACTTCTTGTTTTCGCCCGCGTATTCAGTGCCACCGATCAGGATCAGCTTGCGGTCGAAATTCATCGCGATCACCGTTTCCGAGCGGCAATTGTGTTTGGCCGGATCCGCCTGGAAACTGGGGCAGTTGATCACGGTGAAATCCGCAAGAAAATCGTTCAGCTGGTCGCGGTCGGGGCGGCGCATCATGTGACGGATGAACAGGTTGTGCCACGCCAGTTCGGTCACGAAGCGGACGTTGATGGCGTGCTTGGGGTCGGCGCCGCCCACAAGGTCCTGCACGAAATAATCGCGCCCCTGCATGTGGGACAGCATGTCCTTGTATAGCGCATCAAACCCTTCTGGGGTCATCACCGCATTGTTTTCCCACCAGATCGTGTCGACCACGCTGTCCGTCTTGACCACGTGCTTGTCCTTTGGTGAGCGCCCGGTGAACTTGCCGGTCGTCACCAGGAACGCACCACCCTTGCCCAATGTGCCTTCGCCGCGCTTCAGAGCGGTTTCGATCAGCGCGGGTTCCATCAGGTTGTAATAGACATCGCCGAGCCCGGTGATCCCTTGATCTTCGAGGCTGAATTTTGGGTTGACCCGTCCGGTTTGCATGCGGTGTCTCCTGTAATGGGGGCGCTGGCGGCCCACGAAATACAAGGCGCAAGGGTCGGAATGCGACACTCCAGCACCTGATTGCGGGCCTCATAACACGATGATTTGCGCAATGAACAGGCGCGTTTGTGCAGTTAGCGCCATCAAGCCTACGATTGGCCGCGCCGCACCGCTTCTGGGCGCCGCATCGCCGGTTGTGTCGTAGTCTGAGCCGCGAATTTCAGGCAATTAAACCATTGCTGGACAGCCAATGTGCGGCAATTTAGCCATTCCTCAATAAATTGTGGTCGAAATGTGGCTGCCCGGTGGGTTGATTCGCAGTTTGGGATTGATTCGGCCACAAAAGGAGTGATCAATGTTTGAAAAATCAAAAATACATTGAGCAGGACAAGGAAACAGGCAATGTCAAAGATTGCATTGGTGGACGACGACAGGAACATCCTGACGTCGGTCGCGATGACTCTCGAAGCCGAAGGGTTCGAGGTGGAAACATACAACGACGGTCAGGCGGCACTGGATGCATTCAACAAGCGTCTGCCGGACATGGCGGTGCTCGACATAAAGATGCCGCGGATGGACGGGATGGACCTGCTCCAGCGTCTGCGCCAGAAAACCGCGATGCCTGTGATCTTTCTCACGTCCAAGGATGATGAGATCGACGAGGTGCTCGGCCTGCGTATGGGTGCCGA
>JBFFQZ010000171.1:0-6547 GCA_041573235.1 Sulfitobacter sp.
ATGGCAGCATCTGCGCACCGGCAGGCATTGCAACGTCCGATTGCGGCGGACGTTTCCATTCAAGCGTGTCGAAGCTGGCGCAGTTTTCGCAGATCGGTTTCCACGTGGTATGGATGTGCTGACAGTTTTCGCAGATCCACTGGGGCCCGCGCGGCACGGTCAGTGCCCGCGCAAGCCACCCCTGAACGATCTTGTCGTCCGCCCCTTCGCCCCGTTCGATCGCGGCCATCAGCGTGACAGATCGGGCGTCAGGATCCTTTTCGACCAGATTGCCCAGCGCACGACGAGCAGCCGGGAAATCCTCGTTCGCGATGTTCAACTCGGCAAGAAGCATCATCGTTTCGGGGTGGGTCGGATTGATCCTTGTCAGGGTGGTGAATCGTTTGATCCTCTGAGGCGGCGTTTCTTTTGGCGCGATGGCCGCAAAGGCCGCCGCGAGGTCGGGATGCGGCCGCGCGTCCCATGCCTTTTTCAGCAAGCGGGTGGCATAGCGGGGCTTGTCCTGCGCGATGTAGCCATGGGCTGCCATCACTGCGGCGGGGATCAGATCCGGCGACAGGCGGTTCGCCTCGATCGCCCTCTCGCGCGCCTCGATCGATTTTTCGGGGTCAATGATATCGCGCGCCTCTGACAGGGCCAGAACCGCATCGCGGCGCTTGTGAACATCGCGGGGCAACTGGCCGTTCTTCAGCTTGGCGTTCAGCGTCTTGCGCGCGCCGGACCAGTCCTCTTTCTTGGCCTGAAGGCGCAGCAGGACATCGCCGGTTTCTTCATGTTTGGGCTTCAGGGCAAAGGCACGCTGCGCCAATTCCAGGGCGGTGTCGTCGTCGCCCGCAGCAAGCTTTTGCTTCATGATGCCGCGCACCCCGACAAAGCGGGTCTGTTCGTTTTCGACCAGCTTGCGGTAGGTTTCCTCCGCCTTGCGGCTGTCGCCTGCCATCTCCGCGGCTTGCGCAATCAGAAGGTTGGTAAGCTCCGGTTTGTTCAGGTACTTGTCGGCCTTCGCGGCTTTGGCCATCGCCACGCGACCCTCTCCGCTGGCAAGCGCCATCAGGCCCTCGGACAGCGCCTCGAAACCCTTGCGTTCGCGGCTTCGGTCGAAATAGCGCGACAGCGCGGTCTCATCCCCGTTCAGGAAATGCCAGACGGCGATCAGCAACGCCACCAGCTTGAGAACGACCCACAGCACGATCACCAGCAGGATCAGCAACAGCACCGATTCCAGAGGCCCCGGGTTCAGCTCATAGCCCATCGCGCGGATCTGCACCCCCCCGTCGGCTTCAATCAGGAAACCCGCGCCCCAGGCAAGCGCGCCAACCGCACCGACGAAGAGAATGATTTTAATGAGGGACCAGAGCATATCGTTTTCCTTAGTCTGCCGTCAGGCGTTTTGCCAAAGCATCGGTCGCCGCGCGCGCGGCAGCGCGGGCATCGGCCGCCGCGCGCCAATCGGCGATGGCGGCCTGCGCTTCTTCGGGCAGTGCATCAAGTTCGTTCAGGGCCTCTGTCAGGTCGCCCCGTTGCAGGGCAGCTTCGGCACGCGACAGCACGGCGTCGGGATCATCCCCTTCGCGCGGCGATACCGAACGGGCACCAAGCGAGCGCTTGAGAAAACTTCCGATACCCTGCTGCCCTTCGCCCGCACCCACCGAACGGGCCGTGGCCAGCGCGATGCGCGCCTGCGCCGGGAACTCGGCCTGAAGTGCGCTCAGCGTGGCAACACCCTCGGTCGCGACAGCATCAAGCGCGGGATCTACCTCGGCCAGTTGTTGCGCCTTCAATTCCTCAATCGGACCGTCATAGGGCGCACCCGTGTCGAGAGCGGACACGATTCTGGCAAGGGCGGCCTGTGCATTGGCGCGACGGACGGCTTCTTCATTTTCGGTTCTTGCGCTCTGTGCGTCCTCGATCAGTGCGGCGATCTCGTCACGCTGCGCCTTCACGGAATCTGTGAGGGTGGCAAGCTCGGCCATATATGCCGCCGCCGCATCGTCGGCGATGCCCTGCGGCGCAACCTCGGGCGGGCGCTCTTCGAGGGCGGTGATGCGGCTGGCGATCTCTTCCAGTTCCTGCCGGATCGGAGAGAGATCGACCGTCGCGGGCTCGACCGCCAGCGGTTCCACCTCTTCAAGCGCGGCAATGCGCTCGTGCTGGGCATTCAGATCGGCGCGCAGCTTTGTGGTGATGGCTGCGTCGTCCTTTCCGAAAAGATCAAGCTGACCCACCAGAAAGCCAAGGATACCGGCGATTATGCCGCCGAGCACAAGCGGCAGGAAGCTGTTGTTGCCGCTTTCCGCGGACGCGGCTTTCGTCTCAGTTGCGTCGCCGGGTGCAGGTTCAACTACATCAGATGCGGCATCTTCGGCCTTCTCCGTTTCAGGCTCGGCACCGGGGGTATCTTCCTCGGGCGCAGTGGCGACATCCTTTGATGGCTCATCGACAGCGCTCTGGTCATCCGACCGCGCGGCCTCGCTTACTTCGGGGGTCTCGTCAGGTTCCGAGGCATCTTCGATGATCACGGCATCCTCAATCTTCGCCTCTTCCGCCTTCGCCGCGGTTGATTTGCCCTTGGAGGAGCTGGATTTCTTTGATGAAGCCACCACACATACCTTTTCGATTCTCGTCCAAGTCTGGACATAGCCTTGCAACCTTATCTGCCAAGGGGCGGCCCCTCAAGTCAGGGTGGTTACGCGGCAGGCGTTTTCAACCGCTCTGCGCATCAGCGCCGCCTGAGGTTTGGGCAATACCGCAAGGGACGCCACGCTTTCGGCGGGCACGGCCTCGGCTACGGCCGGACTCAGCGCGATCAGATGGCAGGTACCAAGCTGTCTGTCCGCTTCTACCACGAACTGCGCCGCCGTGCGCGGCGAAAAGAGCGGGACAATGCAACTGGCGCCAAGCGCGCTGCGTGCCTCGGCCGACAGGGGGCGCAGGTTTTGCGTATAGACCGTGATCCGTGTGGTCGGGATACCCGCCGCGCTCAACGTCTCTGCAACCCTGCCGCGCGTGTGCGCGCCCGCGAGATGCACAAGCGCCGTATCGGGAGGTGATGCGCACAGGGTCGCGATCAGTTCCGCCGCCGTCTCGCCGACCTGCCGCGCGCGCCAGCCTCGATCCTGCGCGGCGCGGGTCGTGCCGGCGCCCACGCAAAAGGCACGACGGCCATCCCCGGCAGACGCACACAGAACGCCGTTGGCAGAGGTGAATATCACCCCAGCCTCCGGTGGCAGCGTTGCGTCCGCACCCGTCGCCGCAATGTCGATCAGCGCAGATATGACAATCCGAACCCGCGCCCGCGCATCCGGCGCAAGCGCATCCGCAAAACGCTCTGATTGAGCGCGCGGCCGGGTGAGCAGGAGGGTGGGCAGGCGCATATCAGCGGGTCTCGCAGGATTGTTTGCAGCGCGGTTGAGTGTTACCTGCGCAGGGAATACTTCGCAACGGAAACCCCGCCTGATGTCCTCGTTCACCATCCTCGGACTGGAAAGCAGCTGTGACGACACGGCCGCCGCCGTGCTGCGCGGAGAACCGGGTGCGGCGGATGTCCTGTCTTCGGTCGTGATGGGTCAGACCGCCCTGCATGCGGATTTCGGCGGCGTGGTGCCCGAAATTGCCGCGCGCGCCCATGCGGAAAAGCTGGATCTTTGCGTCGATCAGGCGCTCGAACAGGCGGGCATCGGGCTGGACGCCGTGGACGCGTTGGCGGTTACGGCGGGTCCGGGGCTGATTGGCGGCGTGGTGTCGGGCGTTATGTGCGCCAAGGGCATCGCTATGGCGCGGGGCATTCCGCTGTATGGGGTGAACCACCTTGCAGGACATGCGCTGACGCCGCGCCTGACGGACGGTGTGACGTTTCCCTACCTTATGCTGTTGGTATCCGGCGGGCATTGCCAGTTCCTGATCGTGTCTGGCCCGACTGAATTCCGACGGCTCGGCGGCACCATCGACGACGCCCCGGGAGAGGCGTTCGACAAAGTCGCACGCCTGATCTCGCTACCACAACCGGGCGGCCCGTCAATCGAGGCCCGCGCCCTGGATGGCGTCGCGACACGGTTCCGGCTGCCGCGTCCGCTGCTTGACCGGGCCGGATGCGACATGTCCTTTTCAGGACTGAAAACCGCTGTTCTGCGGCAACGCGACGCTCTGTTGACGCAGGGGCGGCTCGCCGCGCAGGATCAGGCCGATCTGGCTGCGGGGTTTCAGGCGGCGGTGGTCGATGTCCTTGCCGAAAAAACCCGTCGGGCCCTGGCGGAATACGCACCGCTCACCGCCCGGCGCAGCCTCTGCGTCGCCGGAGGCGTGGCGGCAAACATGGCCATCCGGGCCCGGCTTGAGACGGTCGCAGCCGAGGTGGACGCCGCGTTCGTCGCGCCCCCTTTGGCGCTGTGCACCGATAACGCGGCGATGATCGCCTATGCGGCGCTGGAACAGCGGGCGGGCCGTACACCGGACGGGATGAGCCTTGCCGCGCGGCCCCGCTGGCCGCTGGATCATGCCGCACCAGCGATGCTGGGCAGCGGCAAGAAAGGAGCAAAGGCATGAGCGTTTCGGTTCTGGGCGCCGGGGCTTTTGGCACCGCGATGGCGATTGCGCTGACGGAAACGGGGCCGGTGACCCTCTGGGCGCGTGATCCGGGCGACATGGTGACCCGGCGCGAGAACGCGCGGCGGCTGCCGGGATGCCCGTTTCCCGATGGCTTGCAGGTCACCGGAAACATCGACGCCGCTCTTGCCCAGGACGTCATCCTGCTGGCCTTACCGATGCAGACCCTCCGCGCGTTCCTTGCAGGGCTGGCACCCCGTCTTGAGGGCAAGACGCTGGTCGCCTGTTGCAAGGGCATTGAGTTGAACACGGGAGCGGGGCCGGTCGAGGTCATTCGACAGGCGGTGCCCGGCGCGCGTGCCGGGATCTTGACCGGACCGAGCTTTGCCGCCGATATCGCACGCGGGCTACCCACCGCGCTCACGCTGGCGGCGGATGGCGACATCGTCGAGCCGCTTCAGGAGCGGCTGAGCACGCGGGTGCTGCGGCTGTACCGGACGACGGATACCGTCGGCGCGGAACTGGGCGGGGCGCTCAAGAACGTGGTTGCGATCGCTTGCGGTGCGGTGATGGGCGCACGTCTGGGTGAAAGCGCCCGCGCAGCGCTGATGACGCGGGGCTTTGCCGAAATGCAGCGCATCGCGGCCCATCGCGGCGCCGATCCCGAAACATTGGCCGGGCTGTCCGGCTTTGGCGATCTTGCGCTCACCTGCACTTCCGAAGGGTCGCGCAACTATCGTTTGGGCCTCAGCCTTGGTCGCGGAGAGGTGTTTGACCCATCCACCACGGTGGAAGGTGCTGCGACTGCGCGGGCCATGGACGCCGTTGCACGGGACGCGGCCCTTGACCTGCCGATTATTGCAGCTGTTGCGGCGGTGCTGGATCAACGGTTAGATGTCCAAAGCGCCATTCAAAGCCTGCTGGCGCGCCCTTTGAAGGAGGAATGAAATGCTTGTTTGCCTGATGGCCCACGATAAGCCCGACGCGCTGGATGTACGGATGAAAAACCGCTCGGCGCATGTCGACTATTTGAAAAGCACGGATCACGTGCACCTGGCGGGACCGCTGATCAATGCCGATGGCGGCATGTGCGGGTCGATGATCGTCCTCGACGTTCCCGACATGGCCGCCGCCGAAAACTGGGCCGCGAACGACCCCTATGCAAAGGCCGGTCTGTTTCAAAGCGTCACGCTGACAGAATGGAAAAAGGTGATCGGCTGATGGCCTATTGGCTGTTCAAATCCGAACCGTCGGTCTGGGGTTGGAACGATCAGGTCGCCAAGGGCGATGCCGGTGAGGAATGGGACGGCGTGCGCAACTATCAGGCGCGGAACTTCATGCGCGAGATGAAGAAGGGCGATCTTGGGTTCTTCTATCACTCGCAGAAGGAACGCACAGTCGTGGGCATCGTCGAGGTCTGCGCAGAAGCGCATCCCGACAGCACCACAGACGATGACCGCTGGGAGTGTGTGGATATCAAGGCCGTGCGCCCGTTCAAGACGCCCGTGACACTGGATCAGATCAAGGCCGATGGCCGTCTGGATGACATGGTGCTGGTCAAAAATTCGCGTCTGTCCGTTCAGCCCGTGACAGACGAGGAGTGGCGTATCGTCTGTGCCTTGGGCGAAACCGACGCATAGATTGATCCGTCGCGGCCGGGGGGCTGATGCTGACCCTGATCTGATCGCGCTGTTCTGAAGATCTGTGGTTGAGGTTCGGCAACGAAAAAAGGGTTCTGGCACCCCTACCAGAACCCTTTCTCACCCCGTGTGCTCCCATACCACCACACACGTATCGAAATATGTTCTGGCCATCCTGGCCTGTCACCCCGTCTGTAGCAAAAGACCCAATCTTGGCCAAGCATTTGATGTCTGTACATTAAATCAAATGCAAAACGCCCGCAGCTTTCGCGCGGGCGTTTCAAAAACTTGTGTCGACCGGTTCAGCCGTAGACGGCTTCTTTGCCGAAATGCTTGGTCAGCATGTAATACATGACGGCGCGGTA
>JBFFQZ010000172.1:0-6538 GCA_041573235.1 Sulfitobacter sp.
ACCGACCTTGGTGCTGACGACATTGCGGGTCCGCATCACGCTTTCGCCAATGCTGACCCCTGCGGACGGGCCGAGCAACACGACGCCAAGGCGACCGGGCTCCAGATCAAGCACGATGCCCTGAACGCCACTGGCGAAGCGCAGCAACTCTTCCGACAAGGCGTGTTCAAGGCCGGACACGATCGCGATGCCATCCGCAATCTCGGCCACCCGCCCGATCTCGCTCAGACGAGGTCCGGGTGACGGGCTGTCGAGCAGCTTGCTCAGCATGTCCTCCGAGGCTCTGTCTTCCGCATGAGTGCTATTGCTCATCTGACTGTGCTCCGGAACCTTCTCGCGAGGACAGTTGCGCGTCGATCATCTTGTCAAGCCCGTCGAGATAGGTCTCTACGGTCCAGGCGAGCTGCGCCCCTCCGATCCGCAGAATGAGGCCGTGCGACTGCTTTTCGTTCGCCTCGAACCGAACGGAGAGGTCGGGAAACACCTCCTGCAATTTCGATTCCATTGCGTCCTGGCCCGCCTGAGACAAGGGGGCGTGCGACGTCACGACGGCTTCTGCGGCTTGTCCTGCCGCCCTCCGCAGGTCCGATGCCATCGGCTCGATCCGCCGCGCAAGCGATTGGACCATGCGCTCCTCCAACGTCTCGTCCGCCAAGTCGGTGAGCGCTTTGCCGGTCAGTGCCAGAATCGCCGAAGCGCCGGCCCGATGCAGTCTGGAGGTGTATTTCCGTTTCTCTTCATCAAGGTGTATGGACCAGGAGGCGCGTTCCCTCTCGAGCCTCTCGCGCGCTTCGGCCAGCAGCACATCGCGCTGCTTTTCGGCTTCTTTCCGGATCGTTTCAGTCATATCCGCCTGTTTCAGGTTCAGGCTTTCTATCTGATCTTGGTATTCCTGCTCTCTGGTCTCGGCCTCCTCGCGCGCGTGCACGGCCTCTTGCATGCGCTGCGTGATCTCTTGTTCACGTGCATCTATGCCGTCGAGGATCGGGCGATACAGAAACCGCTTCAGAAGCCAGACCAGCACCAGAAAGTTGACGATCTGAGCCGCCACAGTGATCCAGTCAACCGACATATATCAGCCGCCCATCGTTCCGGCCGCTTCCAGCGCCGCGTTCCAGAAAGGGTTTGCAAAGATCAGGATCATCGCGACGACAAAACAATAGATCGCCGTCGATTCGATCATGGCAAGACTGACAAACAGAGTTCGCGATATTGTCGAGGCCGCATCCGGTTGCTGCGCGATGGCGGAGAGGGCCGTCGATGCTGCGCGTCCCTCTCCGAGTGCCGGGCCCAAAGCTCCGAATGAAACCGTCAGGCCTGCGGTAAAAATCGATACGGCCGCGATGATGGTAAGCTCGGTCATTGGGTGTCCTTTTTTGGCTGGGATGATGCGGTGGCGCTCGAAATGTAGACCGTCGCCAGAATCGCGAAGATGTAGGCCTGGATCAGTCCGGTCAGCAAACCGAGAACGTCCATGACCACAGGAAAGAAGAACGGTACGATGCTGAGCAGGATCGCGGCGATCACGGCACCGCTCATGATGTTGCCGTAGAGGCGAATAGCCAGTGAAATGCTGCGCGATGCCTCTGAGATAATGTTGAACGGCAACATCACAACGGAGGGTTCTAGGTAGGTCTTGAGGTACCCGCCCAGACCCCGGCTGGTGATGCCGAACAGCGGTACAGCAATCAAAACCGACAGCGCCAGCGCGGTGGTCGTCGAAAGAGACGCGGTCGGAGGCGTAAACCCCGGCACGACGAGCAGCAGGTTGGAGACGGCCACGAACAAAAACAGGGTGCCGGCAAAATACAGCAGATGGTCTTCCCGACGCCCTGACACTTCTTCGATCTGCGACTGGATGCCCAGCACAATGACTTCCAGCGTCGTGCGCCAGCGGCCCGGTGGCACATCCGGGCGCAGATTGCGCGTGATGAACGCCGCGGCCAGCGTGAGCAACGCCATGACAACCCAAGTGAAAAAGACGGTCGCGTTGATCGCTATGCCCCATATCTCGAAAAGGATGTTCTGATCCGGAGAGAGCGTCATTCTGCACTCCTGACCGGCAATCCTGCGCGCGCGACCATGGTCGCAATGGCGCGGACAATGACAAATGCAGCGGCGTATCCCAAAAGCGACCACGGCCCCGCCTGATCCACGACCAGCCAACCGATCCCCAGAAGACAAGAAATTCGCAGACTGGCGCTCAGCATAAGCACCCGCACGGGATGGGCCGATCGAAGTGCCGCCCGCATCCCCAATCCAAGCCCCGTGAAAAACATGGCACTCATCACAGCGCCTATAGCCAATCCAAAAGCCATCATGGCCCAATCGATATGTATCATCGCCCGCCTCCTTCCTTGTTGATCCATGCCGCCGCGATAAAGGCACCAAGCACC
This sequence comes from Sulfitobacter sp., assembly GCA_041573235.1. Lineage (GTDB taxonomy): Bacteria > Pseudomonadota > Alphaproteobacteria > Rhodobacterales > Rhodobacteraceae > Sulfitobacter. Next base: position 2,397 of record JBFFQZ010000172.1, read on the forward strand.
ACGCCGCCGAGGATCAAGGCCAACGTCCAAGAGAAGCTCTGCGGAGCGACACGGTCGAGCCAGAGGCCCAGAAACGCCCCGCCCACCGTTGGCACGACAATCGACCAGCCGATCATGCCAAAGGTGCCAATGCCACGCAGAGGGCTTGGTCCGGGATTTTCACGCCTTGACTTCATACGCTCAGCCTGGCGCGCGATATCTTCTGCCGGTTTGTCGGGTTTTCCGGTCATGATCCCGGCCTTTGCAATTCGGCGAACCGGCGCACCAAATGCGCTTCAAGCCGTGACAGAGCCGAACGCGCCTGCCGTTCCTCCTCATCCATCTGGATGAAACTCGCCTCGACCGTGTCCCTGAGTGTATCGAGATCGTCGCCACGCACACCGCGCAGGGCGACGACAGTCACCCTGTGACCTCGCTTGACCAGCAACCCCTCATCGAGCCCGAAGATCTCCTCGGTGCCATCGACAAGCTGAAGGGTCAGTACCGATGGCGTAATGGGCGTGACATAATCCACATGGTTCGGCAGAATCCCGAATGCCCCGGTCGGCGCAACGGCGGTCAGGCGCGTGGCCTGTCCGTCAAACAGCGTCCGGGTCGGCAGCCGGAGGGTGACCTGCATGTCGGGTGCCATGGTCATGATTCCGCCTCCAGATCTTCAAGGCCACCAATCATATAATAGGCGCTCTCGGGCAGATCGAAATCCGTCTGGTCGAGGATCGTTTCGCACCCCTGCAGCGTATCTGCGATGGGCACAAGCTTGCCTTTGGTCCCGCTGAACGATTGCGTCGTGAAAAACGGCTGCGTCAGAAAGCGCTCCAACCGCCGTGCCCGCGCAACTATCGCCCTGTCCGCAGATGAAAGCTCTTCCAGGCCCAGCATTGCGATGATGTCGCGCAACTCTTCGTATTCGGCCAGTGTGCGACGGACTGCACGGGCGATGTCATAGTGGCGCTGTCCAACCACCGACGGCGTCAGCATCACAGAGGCGGAGGCCAATGGATCCACCGCCGGATAGAGCCCCTCACTGGCACGTTTGCGCGACAAGACCACCGACGCCGAGAGATGTGAGAAAATATGCGCGGCGGCCGGATCGGTGAAATCGTCAGCTGGAACATAGACCGCCTGGATCGAGGTGATCGCACCACGCTTGGTCGACGTTATGCGTTCTTCCAACCCGGCCAGTTCCGTCGCCATTGTCGGCTGGTATCCTACGCGGGACGGCATTCGCCCCATGAGGCCCGAGACTTCCGCGCCCGCCTGTACGAAACGAAAGATATTGTCGATCAAAAGCAGAACGTCCTGACCTTTGTCATCGCGGAAATACTCCGCCATTGTCAGCGCCGTCTTGCCGACAAGGAACCGCACACCCGGCGCCTCGTTCATCTGGCCGAACAGCATGACCGTCTTGTCGCGCACGCCGGCCGCGCCCATCTCGCGGTACAGCTCTTCGGCCTCGCGCGACCGTTCTCCAATTCCGCAAAAGAGGCTTACGCCCTTGTGGTGCTGGATGGTGTTGTTGATCAGCTCCGTGATCAGAACGGTCTTGCCGACGCCCGCGCCACCAAAGAGACCGGTCTTGCCACCCCGTTCTATCGGCGACAGAAGGTCAAGTGCCTTGATCCCCGTCTCGAGGATTTCAGATTGAGGCACGCGGTCACTCAGTTTCGGCGGGCTTTGATGGATGCTGCGCCGCAGGGCCGTATCCGGCGCGGGGGCGCCATCCATCGGTGCGCCGAACACGTCGAGCATCCGGCCGAGCACCTCTGGCCCGACCGGCACTTCGATCGGCTTGCCGGTGGCACGTACGGTCATGCCAAGGCCCAGCCCCCGGACAGGTGCCAGCGCCATGGCCCGCACCATTCCGTCGCCGATCAGCGCCGCGACTTCCAGGGCGACATCGCCGACGTAAAGCAGGTCACGGATGCGCGGGATGGCGTCCTCGAAAATCACATCAACAACGCCGCCCCGAATGGCCGCTATATGACCATCACCAGGCATGTCGGCCCCATGCAGAGCTTTTGCGCTCATGTGTCACCTCTGGACATTATTGCGATGCGCGTCCCCATCGTTCCGGTCAGAATGCCCCCTGCCCCGACGTCCCGAATGCGGTTTCGGGCGAGACGGCACCATGCGCTGAAATGTCTGTCGGCATTGTATTTCTCCTATGATCCAAACCAACTCGAGCGCCCCTACCGGACGTGCAATCCGCGGTTTTTCCCGAGACTTGGCTCATGCGCGGGACTGGCCGGGCACAGCTGAGGTCAGACCGCTGATCTGGAAACAGAGTTGCCAGAAAAAACAAAGTGGCAATTGACGTTGATCAATTTGCACGCCTGTTCGGCAGTGTCGCAGGCTCGACACACAATCCCGATTGGCGCCTTTGAATCCGCTGGTCGAGACCGGAGTTCAACAATTGACGCAGGTCAATCCTGGTGAACCCGTGTCATGTAAATTCACCTCAAAATTTCATCGCATGTAAAAAGGGCGTCTCTGATGGCAAGCATCACCTTCCTTCAGGACAAAAAACTTTCAAAGCAGAAGGTCGATTTGCAGGCCAGCGCCCATGGCCGTCCGACCAGCACAAAAATGGACAACAGCCCACTTGCGCAAAGCCACACGACGATGGAACAGGCGCTGGACAAAGGCCTTAAAGCGACCTTGGCCAAATTCACAGCCGGTCTTTCCCCGATTGCGCTTGCATCTGCCTATGGTGACTGGGCTTTGCACCTCGCAACCGCTCCGGGCAAACGCCTTCAACTTGTCGAAAAAGCCGGGAAAAAGGCGTGGCGGCTGGCAAATTACGCGGCGTCTTGCGCTCTGACCCCCGACACCGGCGAAACCTGCATCGAACCGCTTCCTCAGGATCGACGTTTCCGGGGCGAAAGCTGGCAGCACTGGCCTTACAACGTCATGTATCAGGGCTTCCTGCTGAACCAGCAGTGGTGGCACAATGCGACAACGGGCGTGGAAGGGATGACCAGCCAGCACGATGACGTGGTGTCTTTCGCAGCCCGCCAGATTCTGGATGTTTTCTCGCCGTCCAATTACGTGCTGACCAACCCTGAAATTCTGGACAAGACCTACCGCGAAGGCGGCATGAACTTGTTTCGGGGCTGGCAGAACCTCATTGAAGACGTAATGCGCCTCAATACCGGGAAGAAACCTGTCGGCCTTGATGATTTCGAGGTGGGGCGCAACATGGCAACCGCGCCCGGCAAGGTCGTCTGCCGCAACCGGTTGATCGAGCTTATCCAATACGCGCCGACGACGGAAAAGGTCCATCCCGAACCCATTCTGATCGTGCCGGCCTGGATCATAAAATACTACATCCTTGATCTTGGGAACAAAAATTCACTGGTGCGTTTTTTGACAGCGCAGGGCTTCACCGTCTTCATGATCTCTTGGAAGAACCCTGATGCCGAGGACCGGGATCTTGGAATGGACGACTATGTGTCGCTGGGCGTCATGGATGCTCTTGACGCCGTCGAAACCATTTCCGGTGGGCAAAAGGTCCATGCTTTGGGCTACTGTCTGGGCGGAACTTTACTGTCTGTTGCTGCCGCTGCGATGGCGCGTGACAAAGATGACCGGCTGAAAAGCCTTACTTTTCTCGCGACCCAAACCGACTTTACCGAGGCTGGCGAATTGATGCTTTTCATCAACGACAGCCAGCTGAGTTTTCTTGAAGACATGATGTGGGATCAGGGATATCTCGATACCAAACAGATGGCGGGAACGTTCCAGCTTCTGCGCTCGAACGATCTGATCTGGTCGCGTATCGTGCATGACTACCTCATGGGCGAGCGCAGGCAGATGAACGATCTGATGGCGTGGAACGCAGATGCGACGCGGATGCCTTATAGGATGCACTCCGAATATCTCCGCCACATGTTCCTGAAGAACGATCTCGCCGAAGGACGCTACCTTGTTGACGGTCGCCCGATCGCGATCTCCGACATTCGTGCGCCAGTCTTTCTTGCCGGGACCGAACGGGATCACGTTGCCCCCTGGCATTCCGTTTATAAGTTCAACCTGCTGTCCGACACGGATGTCTCCTTTCTTTTGACCAACGGCGGCACAACGCGGGTATCATTTCAGAGCCGGGGCATCCTCGGCGCCACTACCGTGTCCGCGAGAAGGCG
>JBFFQZ010000173.1:0-6537 GCA_041573235.1 Sulfitobacter sp.
ATGGACGAGACCGTCTTCAACAGCGGCGGCAATCCGATTCAGGGCGCGATCTTGACCTCGGCCAGTTATCAGATCAGCCTGGATTCGCTGGGTGACGGGTTGGCGGCACCGGTCGGTGGCACCCACGATCCTGTCCACCATCGCGCCGGATCCCGGCATCGCCATGCCGCTTGAGCAATGCATGGGGATGACGGATGTGCCCTTTGACATTCCCAACATCCGCTGTGAAAGCGGCAAGGCGATGTCGCACACGCGGATCGGCTGGTTCCGGGCGGTATCGAACGTGCCGCATGCCTGGGCCATCGGATCCTTCGTCGGGGAACTGGCCGCGGAATTGGGCAAGGACCAGAAGACCATGTGGCTCGACTTGATCGGCGCGCCGCGCAGGATGGATCCCGTCACGTCGGCGCTGCCGGAGTCCTTTTGGAACTACGGTGAGCCGATGGATGAATTCCCCATCGAGACCGGGCGGCTTGCCCATGTGCTGTCGTTGGCGGCCGATGGGATCGGCTTTGGCAAGGATCTTCCCGAAGGGGAGGGCATCGGTCTGGCCGTGCACCGCAGCTTCGTGTCGTATGTGGGCTGTGCCGCGCGGGTCAAGGTCGTCGATGGCCGGATCACCGTGCCGGAGATGCACATGGCGATCGATTGCGGTTTTGCCGCCAATCCGGAACGGATCGAAAGCCAGATGCAGGGGGCTGCCGTCATGGGCATGACTGTCGCGCTTCATTCGGGGATCACGTTCGAAAACGGGGCGGTCGTGCAGTCGAACTTCTATGACTACGACGTCGTGCGGTCGGACAACTATCCACGCAATGTCGTCACCCATATCGTGCCGCATCCGTTCTCGGTCCATGCGACCGGTGTCGGAGAGCCGGGCGTGCCGCCTGTCGCACCCGCGATCGCGAACGCGCTTTTCGAGGCGACCGGCAAGCGCCGGCGGGACCTTCCCATGGGCGTGCAAGCCTGACCGATCAGCCGCGCGGCCCTTGCGGTCGCGCGGAGCCAACCCAAATCACGCGCCCGTTACTTATCCGTGCAGCCCGAAATCATGCATTTGCTGTGTGAGGCCCGCAGGTTCCCGGACGCTGCTGCCGTAGAAGATGTCGCAAAATTGATCGCCAATCCCGATTTCAGCCATTAAAAGTGCAATCATTGGGCAGCATGCAACGTGCCTGTTCCATTTTTGAGCACGACTCACTGAAAGATTGAACGGATGAAACGGTTTGGCCTTGATGCGACTGATATCCGCATCCTCAGCGCGGTTCAGCAGCACGGGCAACTGAGCAAGACCAAGCTGGCAGAGATCGCCAATATCTCGGCGACACCTTGCTGGGCCCGTCTGGACAGGCTGAAAGCCGCGGGTTTCATTCGAGGGTATCATGCGGACATCGCCCTGGATCGGATTGCCGATTTCACGCAGGTCGTTGTTACCGTCTCGCTGACCCACCACCGAAAGGTTGACTTCGACCGTTTCGAGGCCTGCGTGAAGTCTCTGGACGAGATCACCTACTGCATCGCGACGGGCGGCGGGATGGACTATGTCATGGAGGTCATAACGCCGAGCCTGCCGGCATTTCAGAACACGATGGAAACCCTGCTTGCCGCAGAGGTCGGGATTGACCGCTACATGACCTATTTCGCGACCCGTAAGATCAAATCCACGCAGCCCAACCTTGCCAAACTGGTCGTCGGCGGGGGCAAGTTATCGCTTGCGACCAAACAGCCTTTCACGGGCTCGTAAAACAGTCTGCTCAGACTGTCGCATGCAAATTTTCAGTCCACTTTATGGAAATTTCCAGACTACACCAAAGTCAGAATTAAACCGCCAAGACCGGTCAGGTCGCAGACAAAAAGGGCGAAAATGATGATGCATGCAGACGACTTCGGGTTCGGTACTCAGATCCGCAAATCCCCCTATTTCGATGCGACGGTTCGCTGGGGTGCGCAGGGTTTTTCTGTGTATAATCATATGTATATCCCGCGCGATTTCGGGGATCCGGAGCAGAACTTCTGGAACCTGGTGAACGACGCGATCCTGTGTGACGTGGCGGTCGAGCGGCAGGTTGAGATCACCGGGCCCGATGCTGCCAAATTTGTCCAGATGCTGACGCCGCGCGATCTGTCGAAGATGGCTGTCGGACAGTGCAAATACATCCTGATCACCAATGCAGACGGTGGTATCCTGAACGATCCGATCCTGCTGCGGCTTGCCGAAAACCACTTCTGGATCTCATTGGCGGACAGCGACATCCTGCTGTGGGCGCAGGGCGTGGCGGTTCATTCCGGCCTCGACGTCTCGATCGGCGAGCCAGACGTGTCGCCGCTGCAATTGCAGGGGCCCAGATCAGGTGAAATCATGCAGGCGTTGTTCGGTGACAGCATCATGGACCTGAAATACTATTGGCTGCGTGAGCTTGATCTGGACGGTATCCCGCTGATCGTGTCGCGCACCGGTTGGTCCAGCGAGCTGGGCTATGAAATCTACCTGCGCGACGGCGTTCACGGCGATGCGCTGTGGGAACGGATCATGGCGGCGGGCATGCCCTTTGGTCTAAAACCCGGCCACACCTCGTCCATTCGCCGGATCGAGGGGGGGATGCTGTCCTATCATGCCGACGCAGACATCAACACGAACCCTTTCGAGCTTGGCCTTGACCGGCTTGTGAACCTCGACATGGAGGCCGATTTCATCGGCAAGGCCGCGCTGCGCCGCATTCAGCAGCAGGGTGTGAGCCGCAGGCAGATCGGCCTGATCGTCGATTGTGACCCCCTGAAGGGCCCCAACACCACGTTCTGGCCCATCAACAAGGACGGGTTGGAGATCGGCAAGGTAACTTCCGCTGTCTATTCACCGCGTCTCGGGCAGAACATTGCCCTCGCGATGGTGTCGGCCGACTATGCCAATATCGGTGCGCAGCTTGAGGTTGTGACCGGTTCCGGCCCGACCAGAGCGACGGTCGTGGAGCGTCCATTCTACGACCCCAAGAAAAAGATCGCCGCCGCCTGAGCACCGCCAACCGCAAAGAGGTCAGGAACATGTCCGATCTTGCCATCGAGCTTCACTGGCACCGCGCTGCGCATGCCTTTGAACCCGGCCGATACTCTGCCGAACATACCGTGCGCTATAATAACAGCCACGAGGTGCAAGTGGACGCCGCCCCTGATTGGGGCGGCCAGCCGGAAAATACGAACCCGGAACAGGCTCTCGCATCGGCCCTGTCCAGTTGCCACATGATGACGTTTCTGGCGCTGGCGGCAAAGGCGGATTGGCCCGTGGCTAGCTATCACGACTTTGCCGAAGCGCATCTTGGCAAGAACGCCAGGGGCCAGATGTCGGTGACGCGTATCGATCTGAACCCGGTGGTGCGCTTTGAAACCGGCTTTGCAATTGACGGCGCTGAGTTGGCGCAGATGCAGGAGCGCGCGCATCGCTATTGCTTTATCGCCAACACGCTTGCCGATAGCGTGGAAATCAACGTCCGTTGAACTCTGAATAAGGACTCGGGCCCTTGCAAGACAGCGATATCCTTTTGCACGATCTGGACAGTGACGGCATCCTGCGCCTGACCATGAACGACGTCGCGCGGCGCAATGCGCTGTCCGAGGCGATGCTGGCAGAGCTGGGCGCGGCCTTTGCGCGGGCGGGGGGGGATCCATCGGTGCGTGTGATCATTCTGGCGGCGCATGGACCGGCATTCTGTGCGGGTCATGATCTGAAGGAAATGACTGCGGGTCGGGCAGGGGCCGATCGGGGACAGGCCTATTTCACCAAGGTGATGGCGCAATGCTCCGGTGTCATGCAGGCCATCGTGAATTGCCCCAAGCCGGTCATTGCCGAGGTGACGGGCATTGCCACTGCGGCCGGCTGTCAATTGGTGGCCAGTTGCGATCTTGCGTTTGCGGCGGACACCGCGCGGTTCAGCACGCCGGGGGTTCACATAGGGCTGTTCTGTTCCACCCCGATGGTCGCCCTGTCGCGCAATGTCGCGAACAAGCATGCGATGGAGATGCTGTTGACGGGGGACATGACGTCGGCGGACCGCGCGGCGGAAATCGGGCTGATCAACCGGCTGGTCGAAGCGGCGGATTTGAAGGATGCGACCATGGAAATGGCGCGCAAGATCGCCTGCAAATCCAGCATGACGCTGGCGACCGGCAAGCGGGCGTTCTATGCTCAACGCGAAATGACCATGTCAGACGCCTATGATTACGCCTCCGGTGTGATGGTCGAAAATATGCTTGCGCATGATGCTCAGGAAGGTATCGGTGCTTTCATCGAAAAACGGACGCCCCAGTGGCAGGATGCCTGAGCCCATGGAAACGAACCCCTACGACACAGGGTTGGACCGCAACCCCGCGAACCACCAGCCCCTGACCCCGCTGAGCTTTCTGGAACGTGCGGCCAGTGTTTTTCCAAACCATGTCGCGATCGTGCATGGGGCGCTGCGCCGCAGCTATGCGGATTTCTACAGCCGTTCGCGGCAGCTTGCATCGGCCTTGGCGCAGCAGGGCATCGGGCGGGGCGACACGGTGTCGGCCCTGCTGGCGAACACGCCTGCCATGCTTGAATGTCACTATGGCGTGCCGATGTGCGGCGGTGTCCTGCATTCCGTCAATACCCGTCTCGACGCGGCCATCATCGCGTTCCAGCTGGATCATGCGATGTCGCGGATCGTGATTGTCGACCGGGAGTTCATGCCGTTGATGCAGGACGCGCTGGCGCTGGCGTCGGTCACGCCGATGGTCGTGCAATATGATGATGCGGAATTCACCGGGCCGCCGTCCCCTTCCGATGCGACCGACTATGAGGCGTTTCTGTCCGAAGGCGACCCGGATTTCGCATGGCTGATGCCCGAGGACGAGTGGGACGCGATTTCGATCAATTACACGTCCGGCACCACGGGCGACCCCAAGGGCGTGGTATCGCATCACCGTGGAGCCTATCTTTTGGCGCAGGGCAATGCGCTTACGTCTTCGATGCAAAAACACGCGGTCTATCTTTGGACACTGCCGATGTTTCACTGCAACGGATGGTGTTTTCCCTGGACGCTGTCCGCCATCATCGGGACCCATGTGTGCCTGCGACAGGTTCGCGCCGAACCGATCTGGAACGCGTTGGCCGACGAGGGCGTGACCCATCTGTGCGGTGCACCCATCGTCATGTCGCTGATGATCTCGGCGCCGGATGCGGTCAAACGAGACCTCGACCGGACCGTGCAGTTTTTTACCGCTGCCGCACCCCCGCCGGAAAAGCTGTTGGCGGACATGAAGACCGCGGGCTTTGACGTGACCCATCTGTATGGGCTGACGGAAACCTATGGCCCTGCGGTGGTCAATGACTGGCATCAGGGCTGGTCCGACCTGCCTGCGGCCGAACAGGCGGCGCTGAAGGCACGGCAGGGCGTGAAGTATCTGCCGCTGGAAGGTCTCGATGTTCTGGACCCCGAAACGATGCAGCCGGTACCACGGGACGGCAAGACGATGGGCGAGGTCATGTTTCGTGGCAACGTGGTGATGAAGGGCTATTTCCGCAACCCGAAGGCCACGCAGGAGGCTTTCGCAGGCGGCTGGTTCCACTCCGGCGATCTGGGCGTCATTCACCCCGACGGCTATATCCAGCTCAAGGACCGCTCGAAGGATGTCATCATCTCGGGGGGGGAAAACATTTCGTCCATCGAGGTCGAGGAGGCGCTTTATCGCCACCCCGCCGTCGGCGTTGCGGCCGTTGTCGCAATGCAGCACGAAAAATGGGGCGAAACGCCCTGTGCATTCATTGAACTGGCGGCGGGGCAGACGGCTGATGCCGATAGCCTGAGGGCGTGGTGCCGCGATCAGCTGGCGCCCTACAAAGTTCCGGGCAGGTTCATCTTTACGGAGATTCCGCGTACCTCGACCGGTAAGATCCAAAAGTTCGTCCTGCGAGAGCAGGCCAACATGATAGCCGCCAAGGTGACCACGGACCGGACCCCCGAAAAATGAGCCGGCGCGCCGCTCTGATTGCGGTGCGCGCGTCGGCCCTCTGCTGCGGCGGGGTGAAGATCTCCGCTTGAAAGCCCGCTCAAGGGTCGGGCGGACACAGTCGTTTCCGGCAGGGCAGGGTGCGCGCATTTGCGGCGGCGATACCGCGTCGCGTCGTCGGACAATCGATCGAGACGAGAAATTGACGTCCTTTGTCCGCAAATAGGACTTAGTTCAATTATAGTTAATATTTGTATCGAACTATATTGTTAGCAGGCACTGTATGGCTTCCACATTCTGGGCAAGAACTGATAGCGGGTCCGCGAAGAATCCCGCGCTCAATCTTACTGGCGATCCGGCGGTGGAAATCACCTTCGTTGAATCTGGCGCTTCAGGTGACCTGATGCTCGACACTGCGGGAGGTGGCATTGACCCCGATACGCAGGTTGAGATCGCAGGCGTTCTCTATGATTTCACCTTCGAACTCTCCGGTTTCATGCCGACGACAAAGTCTGACGGCGCACAGCAGGTCCCGGATCAATTCGAAGGTACCTCTGTCTATATCGTCACAATTCA
>JBFFQZ010000174.1:0-6525 GCA_041573235.1 Sulfitobacter sp.
GTTGCTTTCAGCGCGTGTCAGGAGCAGGCCGTATGTACGGTTGGTGATATCACCATATCTGCGCAGCGCCGCGAAACAGACGATAGTACGTCCAACTGGGTTGACGCCCAGATATACTGGGACCCAGTGGATGGTCTGGGCGTACGGGACGGTGCGCAGAACGATGAAATAGATTTCAACGAGCAGCTTAGCATCGCTTTTGCCAAAGACGTGGTCGTCAAGAAGATCTGGTTCAGCGACCTGTTTCACACCGAAGACAATCGCTATAATTCCGGCGATACGGACCGGGTCGAAGGTGTTGCGGAAGACTCCGAAGTCGCAGGCATTTCCATTCAATCAGGTGAGAATCCGGCATCGGTGGTTTTGGTCGAAGCCAAGGACCGGCTTCCTTGGGCATCGTTCAATCAGGAAATCAGCGTCCGTTTTCGGGAAGGTGGCGACCTGCGTCGTCGTGTCGTCATCGATGGCGAATTGGTCGAGATCGTGGCGCCGGGTGAGGATGGCCGTGGCCGTGTAACCGCACAGCGTTTCAAGATCGCGGATATCGACCCCGAGAAAAAGAGCATCTTTGACAATGTGGAAACCGTCGAAATCGACCTGACGGACATCCTGGCTGAGTTCAACGGCACCCGTCTTTTTGAACAGGGCAACAAGAACTTTGAGATCATTCAGGCCTTGGCTTCTGATCCCGAAAGTCTCGAAAGCATGCGGATGACCGCGCAGACCAAGCGCGAAACAATACGCATGTCGAATGGCGAGGTCCCGTGGACCTTTGAAAACGGGTCCGCGGCAAGCACGGTGACGTTCTTTGCACCCTTCGATTCAAGCAACGATTTCTCGATTTCTGGTTTGGTTTTGGAATAGTATCATGTCTAAGTTTCGTAAGTATTCGTTTCTTTTTGGCCTGATCGGTGGCGCGCTTTCTGCCATCACGGGCACATCAGCAAGCGCAACGATTGCAATGCCGCGCTTTTCCGATAGCCATGTCGAGCTTTTGTCGAAGTGGAATACCATTCGTGACAATTTGAACGAGGATCGCTCACAAAGGACGCTCAGCCCTGATGTGATGGATGTTCTGCGGTCGGTCGACCCCAGGAACGGGATCGAGAACGAAATCGAGTTGAGCTATGGGCTTGCGCGGCCGGACGAAGTTGATCTGCTGGACGAACTTTGGCTCGAGACACTTATTGCGACCGGCGATTCTGAGATGATTTCACTTTATCTCGTTGTCCGATCCAGAATGGATTCGATCGTCTCGCATTCCGGTAAATCCTATATGGATCGCTGGCTTTGGGAAGTGCAGGGCGGAGGCGATTGTGATGGCGGCGGCGGTGGCGGAAGCGGTGCCAACAACGGCCACGGTAACGGTGACCAGACCGCGCCGGGTGAGTCCGCAGATACCAACAACGCCGAGAATTCTGAGAATTCGGGCCAAGGCAATTCCGGCAATGGTGGAACGTAGGAGCCGCCGGTCTTGAAACGGTGCCAGCCAATCGCGGCTGGTCGGGTCAAAGCTGTATGTGGACAATGCGTTTGGGCACAGCTTCATCGGGGCTGTGCCCTTCGCGTTTTGAAGCGTTTGCGTCAGGTCGCCTTTTTGGGAGCGCTCCAGATCCGGTTTCCCGTGATCAAATTCCGGATTTCCGTCATGCCGAAACGTCTTGCAAGACGGGTCGCCACGTCGTTGGGTTCGGCGCGTCCAAGGCTTTCATAGGCCAGTTGATAGCGCCCCAGAAAGGGCACGATGCGCAAATCTGAACATAGAAATACGAAGCGGGCGAAAGGTTTGGCGTAATGGGCGGTCAAGAGGGCCGACAGTGCCTCTCGGGTGCCTGCTGTTTCAACAGGTGGGCAGAATATTCCGATCACCGGAAGCCTGCTTGCATCATAAACCCAGGCCATCGTCCCCAAAGTCACATTGAGCTGAGGCAGGTGCGCGACCTCGCGTTCTTCGGTCAAAAGCGGGATGTTGAGCGTTGGTGCCGGGAGATCTGGAAAATCGATCTCCAGATCAAAAACCTCGGGGGAACTCAATTCGGCGATCACCGCCCTGTACTCATGGTCCGCAAGACGACGTCCTAATTCCTGATTGTCCCGCGCAAGCTGGCGCAGGTTTGAAGGGGAGACGGTCAATGGATCGGGTTGGGTCGCCATTTTCGATCTTTCAGTTGTATCGCGCGAGGGAGTTGAATATCGCATCGCTCAGAATGTTGTCTTCTTGTGACAACTGCGGGCGGTTGGTGACTTTCAGGCCCGCGCGTACCTGTTTCATGAAGCGGTCTATGGTTTCTGTCTGTTCGGACGTGCCGTCTGACAAAGTGACATCACTCCAACCCTGCTGTCCGGCAAATGTCGCGCGCGCCACCTGATCGTCCAATCGTACATTGTTGGTCGGAGCCAGAAGCACCGGACCATCAAATCCCAACATCAATTCATGATAGCTGTTGTACCCTGTTGCTGAGATAACGCCATCGAAGGCCTTCAGATACCTGCTCAAGGGGTAAAATCGCCGGGTTTTCACTGTGGTGTCGGAGTTTTCGAGCGGAGGGGCCAAGGGCGATTGCGCCCAAACGATCTGAACGCGATGCTTGCGCGCCATTTCTTCGATCAGCTGGTTCAGTCGGGACCAGTCCCCAAACGCACCACCAAGTGAAACGAGGCAGTGCCGGGCGCGACCAAGCTTTAGCCGTTTCTTGGCTTCACGCTGCGTATACACGGGTAAATACGGGCGCAGTGTGACCGGCGGTGTGACGATTTTTTGCGAGAACCCCTGATGCTCTGCGGTCCGCAATCGGGTGGGTCCTTTGTCCATCTCAACCGCGAGGTCGCCCGGTTCCAGCACGAGGTCGCAGTATTGTTCGGCCTCAAGCATCAGCGCGTCGGATTCTGGCCGCATCATTCCGCGTCGCACCCAGATGACCCCGATGCGCCCACAGCCGGGCATGCGCAGCGCTTCGATAAGAAACGGATCAAACGTGCCGCCGTCATAGCTGATCATACGCGCATTCAGGAATTTCAAGGCGTGGGCAAACTCCAGCGTTTCCCATTCCCGCCAGGACGGTGGGTGGGCTTTCAGGTGCACGGCATTCTGGCGCAAAATGACTTCAAAACCAGCGGCTTGAAGGATTTCGGCTGCCCGTGAATAGCTCCAGAATACGATCCGGACATCGCGCGCTTTCTGGAGTTCTTTGCCAATGGCCATCATGCGCGTCACATGGCCAAGCCCAACGCCGTTGGGGACCACGGCAACAATGCAGGGCGTGTCCGTCGAGGATGGCTTTGGCATCGGGGTGGCTGTGTCGCGGCCGCGGGCGAACGTGGTCAGATCGACCATATCAGTGTCGGCGGGGTCGGCTGCAAATGGCCGGCAAAGGCGTCGAAGGCGTGCCCAGTTGTAGACCCTGAGCAGCCCGCGCCGTGTCTCGCGTTTGCCCTCAAGGGTATCCAGAGTGAAGGTAATCAGCGGGTCATCGCGGGTGATCGCAACTGTCGGGCGTGCCTGTGGCAGACTGGGCAAGTCAGGCAGGGGTTTCACCGGCAAGCCGGTGTGCTCGCCAAGCACTTCAGCGGCTTCGGCAGTCAGGGCGACGAGGGAAATTGCAGCATGTTCCGCCGACCCAAGCGCGTTGGCAAGGACGGCCAAGCCTGTCTCCCATGCCATATGATCCGAGGGACCCTTGGAACGCCGCAAGAGGATCTGGCATGGTTTGTTGCTGGCGATAAGTGCGGGCAGATGTGTCAATGCATCATCCTGTGAAAGCACCAGTATTCTGGACACTCTGTGCGCATCGTCCTGCGGGTCCGTCATCTGAATGAATGTTGTTTCGGCCTCCTGGGGTAAATCCTCCAACAGTTGTGCCACTGGATCCGTCCGCGGGCCAACAAGGCCCAGAGTAGTTGAGATGGCGTCAGTATTCATGCGTCTGCCCGTGCCTGGCCCAGATAGAGCGCCTTTGCATCACCGGAAAATGCCGGACCACCAAAGCGGCGTTTTGCAAAGGCAACTCTTCTGGATGGCGGGTCTGCCAGCGCCTGCGGCAGCCAGTCAGCGATACGTTTTGCAGCCTGTTCAGCGGTATCGGCGCTCCCAAGGAGCAAGCCCGCACCCACGCCCTGACGCAAGAATGCCTCGGCACTGCCACCAACGTCAGTCGCGACAACCGGCAACCCGCAAGCCTGCGCTTCGATCAGCACATTGGGCATCCCTTCGGTTCTGCTTGTCAAAAGAACAACATCAAGGTCGCCGTACAGGTCTGAAGGGGTGGACAAATCACCTTGAATATCAACGTCTTCAAAGCCCAACTCCCTGGCCTTCTCCTTTACCTCTTGTGTCAAAGGCCCCGCGCCACGCAAGACGGGAACAATCGACAGGCCGTGATGCCTGACAAGTGCCGCAGCAATCTCGAGCCAAAAGAAGGGCTGTTTGTTGGCAGCCATGCGGAACAGGCCCCCTAACCGGACCGGCGCTGATTTTTGGCGCGTCTTGGTTCGCCCAAGCGCGTCCGGGTTGAACACATCCAGATTGACGGTGTTGGTCAAAAGTTGAACGCGGCTCTCGGCGCACCCGATCCAGCGCGCATAGTCCTTTGCGCCGACTTTCGAGTTGACGGTCATCGTATAGTTGTCGTGCGCAAGAAAATCCTGATAGAGGGGCAGGTATCCCATCAGGCGCTGATCCTTGCGTGTGTCGGGGGCCATGTTGCGGTTGCTCATGATGACGCGTTCCAAATCTGCCAGATGCCCGACCAACCCTGCGGCAAGTCCCGAACGGTCCTGCCATCCGTGCAGCGTATCTGGCGCGACTTCGGCCACAAGGTGCCACAATGCGCGGACGTCTTGCCCAAGCTCGAAGGGCATGACGTTGATCGCAGCGGCAATATCGCCTGGCAGGCTCTTTTGAACCTCTGCGTTCGCATTCATGTCGTGAACTGTCACGCCAAGCGCGCGCAACTCGGGAAGAAACCGGTCAAATCCACGGTCCGCTTCAAGACTGAAAAAGCCGCAGTGCAAGGCTTCTTTGGGAATGCCATTTTGCAGATGGGCGCGCACAAGTTCTACAAACTGCCGTTCCGCCCCGCCCTGGCCCATCGTTCCATTGATCAACAGGACACGGCCCACATCCCTGCGCTGACCGGGCCATCCGGCGGGCCTGGCCGTTCTGCGAAAAACGGTGCTGAGCGGCAAAAGAAAGTCCGGGCTGCGCAAAGCAAGGGCTTCTTCGATGGTGTCGGGCAAGGGGCGCGTGGGGTTCGCGCTAAAACCGATCCCGTCAAGATCCGATTTTGTGGCGTCACTTACCGGAACCCGATTGCGGCGCAAATGGACGGCCAAACCGATTTCTCCGGCCTGCATCAGCAAATCAGTAAAGCGGCGGGCGTCGCCATGGTTCGGCAGGGTGCCCGAGACGGCGTTGCGAATGACGTTTTCAGACAGGGCCGCGATCATCTGGCGTTGCCCGATTGCGATGGCCAATCGCAGTCGATCAGGCATCGAAAGGTTCGAGGCGGCAAGGTGGCCCGCCGCCTTGTTTGCTGCCGCGTCATTTCCCAACTGCAAGTGCAGTTGATGCAACTTGAACAAAGCCTCGGTGCGATGGGGCAGATTCTCTTCACTGACGCTCTGCCAAATCTCGATCGCAGCGGCTGGATCGCGCTGTTGTTCCAGAATGCGTGCCGCGCGCAATCTGAACGCCGAGTGATCGGGATATGTGCGCGATGCTTCCATATTGCGCGTGCTGGCCAGTTCCAGAGCACCGGAAAAGCGCAAAAGGTCGATGACGGTCATGGCTTCCTGAGGGGTTTGTGCCGTGAACAATTCGTCCAGTTCAGTCGCCAGACTGCTTTGGGTCCGCATCCTGTTCCGGTGCCGCCCGACCTCGGCCTGGCGAAGATAGCCACGTGCCAGAAGGTGAAGGGCACGGTGGTTTGCAGGCGTCGTGCCAAAGAAACTTTTAAGGATGTAGATGGCGCTGGCCTCATCGCCTTGCGCAAGAAAATACTCCGCTTCCCGCAGGGTGGTGTCCTGGCTCTTGACGCCGGCTTCCCACAATGCGGAGCGGGTCTTGTGGGCCACAACGTCGTTCCCCGATCCGGCGCTTTGTCTGGCAAGGTACTCCCACAGGCCCGGAAACTCTTTGGGTGGGCAGCCAGAGCCGATCAGAAACATGTTCGCCGCGGTGAACCGCTTCGCTTCGCAAAGTTCGATCACCTGCCTGCGCACTTGCTTTAACGGCTGAAGAAAATTACTGTCCAAGTTGTTCTCAAACTTACATAATATTCACAAAATATGACACGCGATCCCGAAATTGACAACCCGCCCGAAGGGGCAGGCCGCCATGGTCCCAGAATGGTTGGGGACAGTGATGTCGCGTTGATAAAGTCTGTCGCGTCCCGTTTGCCGACAGATGCCAGAATTCTGGAATTCGGCCCCTGGCTGGGCGGTGTTACCGAAGTTCTGGCACCTTTTGGGGAAGTTCACGTCGTTGATCGTTTCATCTGGTCTCAGCAGAATGCTGAAGCACTTCCA
>JBFFQZ010000175.1:0-6510 GCA_041573235.1 Sulfitobacter sp.
GCCGCTGGTCGTAGAAGATCCCGGTTTTCTGACCCCCGGTCAGGTCGGCCATATACGTGGCCCCGTTCATATTGACCGGAACGGCCCCCTCCGGCGCGGAACCTGCCAGCACGCCGCTGACATCATCGAGCCCTTCCAGCGACCGCGTCCGCCCGCTGGCGTTCTTAAGCACATTGCTAACCCCGGTGACCTCGATCAGCGCGGCCGTCAGCGGCTCGATCAGCGCATCGGACCAAGCCGCATTGGGCTGGATCACGCAGGTGTCGCCGAAACGGTCGATGATCACACCGGGCAGCGCGTCACCCTCGGCATGCACCAACCTGTAGAACGGTGCGTCATACATTCGCTCGCGCAGCGCCAGCGCGCGGCGCAGCCGGGCCGCCATCCACGCCTGGTCGATCACGGCCGCCGGATCGGGGTCCATCATCCGCGCGATGATCTTTGAATTGGGGTTGACCGTCACCACGCCAAGCGGTTGGCGCAGGCTGTCTTCCAGCTGCGCCAGCGTGCCGGGCACCAAAGCCTTGGTGCGCCGGTCGGTTACAAGTTCGTTGGCATAGACCCAGGGCGCGCCATGCCGGATGGCACGGGCGTTCGCCTTGGGCATAAGACGCACAACAGGAAGCGGGGGGGATACGGAAAAGGGCGCTGTCATAGCGCCCTTCCCTAGTCGGTTCGGCCTCCGAGGGAAAGCTCAGATTTTGTTGATCATCTGGAAGAAACCAAGCCGCGCGTTCCTGTAGCCCTCGGGGCGGGTCAATTCCTGTCGGATCACCTCTGCCAGGTGGTTCGAAATGCGCACCTTCTGCGTCAGGCCAAGGGCTTCGGCATCGATTGCCTGCTGCCCGCCGAAGGCATCCAGATCCACCTCGACAAGATGGGGTTCGGACATCGGCAGCCCGGTCTGCGCATCGCGCAGGACCAAGTTGAAAATGATGTTGTGCACGCCGCCGACGGTATAGCGTGCCTTTTCGGTTAACGCGTGAAAGCGGGTCACCTCGACATCCAGGATAACCGCACGGGGCCCCTGAAACGCCTGCGTGCCGACCGTCAAAGCGTCCTGGACGATGGTGGCAACCTGTGCGTGACGGTCGCCGATTGGATCCTCGCGCCAGACGATGTCGGCGGTGGGGTAATAGCGGTTCGCTTCGGAGACGCGCAGACGTTCGGGCACGGTCACGTTGACCTGTGCCACGTGAATCTGACCGCCGATCCCGTCTGCCAGCGATTGCTGATCCGCACCCAGGCGGGCCTCGGTGCTGGTACGGGCGGAGTTATCAGAGCCGTTGAGCACCTGCGTCCCGATGCTCTGTGCGGAGATCGCGAACGGTGCGTCACGGCTCACGATGTCCGTCGCGCCGCATGCCGTCAGTGTAGCAGCCAAGCCAAGGGCCCATGCAAATCTGAACAATCTCATCTCGTCCTCCAACTGGCCTTCTGGCCATCCAATCGATTTGATACGAAACGATTCGCACAGAAATCGGGCAGGTTTGGGACAAAACATGGTAAAGCTTGGTACGTTTCCGGGATGCCGGATCATGGATATCAGGCCAGACATCTGCCCTCCGACCAATTCGCGGCAGTACCCGGTGCGGCAGCAGCGGGGGTCAGTCGCGCTTGCGACTGCGCCAGCCGCCGCGCCGACGCGGGGTCGGCACCGCATGCAGCCCCTCGCGCATCACATCGGTCATCGGATGCTGGACATCGGAACCGTAGGTGTCGATCAGCCGACGCAGCGCCGCGTGGATTTCCCGCTCGGCAGGAAAGCTCAGCGCCCAATCCAGAAAGATCGAGCGGCATTCCGCCTTGGTGATCCCCGCGATGCGGTAGGCCTCGAATATGAGACCCTTGGGGTCATCTGCATCACCATTCTGCATCACGATCCTTTCCGCGCCGCGTCCAATGCGGTGCTGATGATGTCTTCGGCGCGCGCATAGCTTTGGGCCAGCGCGCTCTCAAGGTCGGTATCGGCAGTCCAGTCCGCCAGCGCCGCGCGCAGGAAGGTGCCCGTCGCCTCGCGCAGCGCCTCGAGCCCAAGCGGCTGCGCCGACAGCAGCCGGGTCGCGGATTGCAACGCCCACACCAGATCATAGGCCGCCCTGAGCGCATCAGCTTGTCCGCCGCTCACCAGCCCGCCCGCCGCCGCCGCGTCGATGCCGGCGGGGATGTCGCGCGCCAGGCAGCCGCCGATCAGCGCACCGGCCTGGGCGAAAAGCTCGATGTCCTGCAACCGACCCGGCCCGATCTTGGCGTCCAACACCCCCTCGGGTGACTTTGCCGCCGCGATCCGTGCCCGCATTTGCGCGGTCTCTGCACAGATATGCGCAACATCGCGCGGCGTACGCAGGATTTCGGCCCGCAGCGCCTCAACATCGGCGGCAAGGTCCGGCGGGCCCGCGATGACCTCTGCCCGGCTCAGCGCCAGATGCTCCCAGACCCAAGCTTCGTCGCGCTGATAGCTCGCGAAAGAACCCAGCGACGTCGCCACCGGCCCCTTGTTGCCCGAAGGGCGCAACCGCAGGTCCAG
Source organism: Sulfitobacter sp. (assembly GCA_041573235.1). GTDB lineage: Bacteria > Pseudomonadota > Alphaproteobacteria > Rhodobacterales > Rhodobacteraceae > Sulfitobacter. The sequence continues at coordinate 2,528 of JBFFQZ010000175.1, forward strand.
CTCATAGAGACGCCCCTGCGCCATGGGCGCGCTCATCGCGGTTATCATTGCCTGGGTGAGACGCGCGTAATACTGCCGCGCGGCGAGCGGGCGCTTGCCCTCGGATGCCTCGACCCCGTCCGCATCGTAGATGACGATCATGTCCAGATCGGATTGGGCCGTCAGCCGCCCCGCCCCGAGTGATCCCATCCCCACAATCACCGCACCACGCCCCGGCGGCGGCCCGTGGCGGCGGGCCAGTTCGGCGATCACCACGGGCCAGAGCGCGCGCAGCACCGCGCGGGCCAGGTCGCTGTATTGCGCACCCGCCTGCCCTGCATCGCTCAGCCCGCGCAAATGGTGCACGCCCACGCGAAAATGCCATTCCCGCGCCCAGGCCCGCGCCGCGTCAAGCTGCGCCTCGTAGTCGTCCAGTGCCGCCAGCTGGTCGGTCAGCGCCGCCTCCAGCGCATCTTCGCCGGGCCAGTCGGAAAAGAAATCCCCCCCGATCACCGCATCCAGCACGGACGCATTGCGCGACAGATGCGCCGCCAGCATGGGCGAGACCGACACGATCGTGATCAGCAGATCCGCCAGTTGCGGATTGGCCTTGAGCAGCGAAAACAGCTGCACGCCCGCAGGCAGTCCCGCCAGGAATCCGTCGAAGGCCAGCAAAGCCTCGTCCGGGCGGTCGGCCCGCGCAAGCCGCGCCAGCAGATCGGGTTTGAGCTGTTTGAACAGCGCCGCCCCCCGGTCAGACCGCAGCGCGGGATAGCTCAGCCAGCGCGCGATGACCTTCGCATCGAATTCATGCTCCGGGCCGGGCTCATGTGCTGTTTCCGGTATTTCCTGCTGCCCGGCCAACGGCGCCTTGGCGTTGGTAAAAAACCTTTCGGTGATCTCATGTACCGCGTTCAGCCGTTCGGTCAGCTCTGCCTGCAGGACTGGCGTGTCCATGTCCATCATCGCTGCAATCCGCGCCATGCCGTCGCCGGTTTGCGGCAGGCTGTGGGTCTGGGCGTCCTGGACCATCTGCAAGCGATGCTCGACCGTGCGGTGAAACGTGTAATGATCCGACAGCTCCGCCGCCGCCTCCTGCGGCACCCAGCCCTTGGCCGCCAGCACGCCAAGCCCGCGTTTCGTACCGCGCAGCCGCAGATCCGGGTCGCGCCCGCCCGCGATCAACTGCCGGGTCTGGGTGAAGAACTCGATCTCGCGGATGCCGCCGCGGCCCAGCTTCATGTTGTGGCCCGGCAGCGTGATCGCCCCGCCCAGCCCCTTGTGTTCACGTATCGCCAGACGCATGTCATGGGCGTCCTGAATGGCCGCGAAATCGAGGTGCCGCCGCCAGACGAACGGCAGCATCATCTTCAGGAACGCATCCCCGAGTTCCAGATCCCCCGCGCAGGGGCGCGCCTTGATATAGGCAGCCCGCTCCCAGGTGCGGCCAAGGCTCTCATAGTAGCGCTCTGCCGCGTCGATGCCCACGCAGACGGGCGTGACCGCCGGATCGGGCCTGAGCCGCAGATCGGTGCGGAACACATAGCCATCGGCGGTGATCTCGCTCAGCGTGGCGGCCATCGCGCGGGTCGCCTTGATCAGCCCCGCGCGCGCCTGATGAAAATCAGCCACGTCGAAACGGCTTTCGTCGAACAGGCAGATCAGGTCGATATCGGAGGAATAGTTCAGCTCGCCCGCGCCCATCTTGCCCATCGCCAGCACGGTGATGCCGCCGCCGGTCCGGGCATCGGCCTCGGTCAGGCCGGGCAGCTTGCCACGCCGGATCTGCGTCCCGACGGCCACGCGCAGGGCGGCATGAACGGCCGCATCCGCATAATCCGTCAAAGCGCCGGTCACCTCTTCGAGCGACCATGCCCCGCCCAGATCGGCCACCGCCGCCAGCAATGCGACGCGCCGCTTGCCCTGCCGCAGCCCGGCCCACAGCGTATCGTCGTCAAGTTTGGTCGGTCCCGTCAGAATCTGCGCCAGTGCCGCTTTCGGGGCGGATACCGCATTGGCCAGCCATGCGCCCTCTTTCTTCAGAAGCGCGGCAAGATACGGCGCCTGCGCCGCCGCCCCCGAGATTACCTCCCGCAGCGCAGCCGGATATGGATCGAGCGCGATATCGCTGTCACAGGTGCCGCGCGGCGCGCGCGTGATCAGATCGCAAAGGGGTTTGTCATCCATTCTCAACAGTTGCGCCATGCCGGGGGTGTCGTCAATGGTCTTTTCAATCAGAAAAATGAACGGGCAATTCCTTGTTTTAAATATGAAATTCAAGGCAATGTAAAAGCTATTCACATAAACCCTTGCAAAATCCCGGCGCGTCACCAAATTGATCAATGTGAAAGGCATTTACATTAACGACCTTTCTCCGGTGAAGCGCCCCATGTCCGGTGGCCGCGCACCGCCACCTTTTGAAAGGGACCAACATGGCCACACTGACTGACACTGCCTCATACGCATCCGGGTCTCGCGACACCCGCGGCTGGTTCGCCAGGACCGAAGCCTGGCTGGACGCGCGCGGCACAGGCGCGTGGATTGCGGCGATGGTGCTGGGATTCATCTTTTTCTGGCCCTTGGGCCTTGCCTTTCTGGCCTATATGATCTGGAGCAAACGCATGTTTTCATCATCTTCCCGCGCCTGCGGCCGCATGTCCCGGTCGATGTCCCGCACGATGTCCGTGAGCCGCCCCAGCGGCAACCGCGCCTTTGACGCCTACAAGGCCGACACGCTGCGCCGTCTCGAAGAAGAGCAAAACAGCTTTGAGACATTCCTGGAGCGCCTGCGCGCCGCCAAGGACAAGTCCGAGTTCGACGCCTTCATGGACGAACGCGCCACCCGCGCGGCCAAGGACGCCGACGAAAGCTGATCGACACTGGACAGCAGCCTGCGGCCCTCCCATACCGGGGGGGTCTCTTTTCACGCGAACCGAAAGCCGCCACGATGACCCCCGATCCCCACGTGCACCCCGAATTCTATGACGGCACCCCGACCAAACGCCTGGTCGCCTGGGGTATCGATGTGGTGCTGATCGCGCTCGGGACGGTGGCTGTGATCATGCTGACGGCGCTTGTCGGTCTGTTCTTTGTACCACTGATCTATTTTGCGCTCAGCTTCGCCTACAGGGTCATCACCCTGTCGCGGGCCTCTGCCACATGGGGCATGCGGCTGGTCGCGCTGGAGCTGCGCGACCGTGACGACCGGCCCTTCGACATGGCAACCGCCTTCTTGCACACGCTGGGTTACAGCCTGTCTGTCGCCATGCCGCTGGCGCAATTGGTGTCGATCGTGATGATGTGCAGCTCTGAACGGCGCCAGGGGTTGACGGACATGCTGCTGGGGACTGTCGCGCTCAACAAGCGCGCATAAAATATCATGCTCAACAAGCGCGCATAAAATCCCGCGCTCAACAAGCACGCGTAAATTTCAGCACTCAACAAGCGCGCCAACACCCACCCGGCATAACGGGGCGTAAACGAAGACGCGGTATGCCTTGGGAACAGGAAAGAAAACGGTTCCGGAGGGCATCATCCCGCTGCTCTTCAATTCCCCGACTTTGGGGTATTGCTCTTGGCTGCGCGGACGTTATCCTCTTTGAGACATCTACGGAAAACTCGCATGCGCCATTCACTTCCCATTGCCCCGCAGTTCTACGTGACCGCACCCCAGCCCTGCCCTTACCTAGAAGGCCGGATGGAACGGAAACTGTTCACCGCACTGCAGGGCGAAAACGCGGCCAAGCTGAATGACAGCCTGTCTGCGCAGGGTTTTCGCCGCAGCCAGAATGTCTTGTACCGGCCGTCATGCACCGAATGCGCGTCCTGCCTGTCGGCCCGCATCGACGTGGCGCGGTTCCAGCCGTCCAAAAGCCAGCGCCGCACGATCAAGCGCAACTCGGGCCTGATCCGGCGCGCCACCTCGCCCTGGGCCACCGAGGAGCAATACGACCTTTTTCGCCGCTACCTCGACAGCCGCCACTCGGACGGGGGCATGGCGGACA
>JBFFQZ010000176.1:0-6490 GCA_041573235.1 Sulfitobacter sp.
CGAGCGCGCGGGGATAGAGATAGGAATAGACGCCATAGGTCAGACCGCGCTTTTCGCGGACCTCGTTCATCAGACGGCTCTCGAACGAGCCACCGCCGAGCACCTGGTTGAGCAGGGTCGCCGCGAAATAGTCAGGATCGTCAAAGCCGATACCGCGCTGGCCGAAAAGGGCGACCGATTGCGGCGTGTCGAACTCCACGACTGTCGTGCCGCCCGTGATGTCCGGCTTGACCTTGGGCGGCATCGGCGCCCCGGCCTGCGGCAGATCACCCAGCAAACTGTCGAGCAACGCGCCAAGCTGCTGGGGCGTGATGTCGCCCACGGCCCCCACCAGAACCCGGTCCCTGACCAGCACACCCGCGTGCGCGGCGATCAGATCCTCTCGGGTCAGGGCGGCCACGCTTTCGGGGGTGCCCTCCTGTGGGGTGCCATAGGGATGCGCGCCATAGGCCATTTCCGCGAACGCCCTGCCCGCGATCTTGTTGGGGTCCTTGGTGTCAAAGGACAGACCGGTCAGAACCTGTGCACGCACCCGCTCGACATCCGCGGGATCGAAGCGCGGTTCGGTGATGGCGCTGCGCAGGAGCTTGACGCTTTCGTCGAAATTCTCGGTCAGGAAGCGGGCGGAGATGGTCAGCTCCTCGGGGCCCGCGTCAAAGTCGAACGAGGTCGCAAGCGCTTCGGTCGCGCGGGCAAAGGCGCGGGCATCGAGATCACCCGCCCCCTCCTCGAGCAGGCCGGTCATCAGGTTCACCGCGCCGCGCTTGTCCGGCGCATCCAGCGAGGTGCCGCCGACAAAGGCGATTTCCAGTGCCACGAAAGGCAGCGAATGTTCCTCGACCAGCCAGGCGGTGATCCCGCCCTCGGAGGTGACCGTCTGAATGTCCACCCCGGCGCGTGCGGGCAGCGCAAGCGTGGCGGCGAAGGCAAGAGCGGTGGCAAAACGGATCATTGGGCGTCTCCTTCGGGCTGCATCAACCAGCCGGTGACGGACGCGTCCCGGCGCAACAGTTCGGCGGCATCGAGAATGTCCCGCGCGGTGACGGCATCCAGAATGGCGGGCCACGCCTGCACGTCCGCGACCGTCAGCCCCGAGGTCAGCGCCCGACCATAGCGGTTGGCGATCCCGTCGACATTGTCCTGCGCATAGATTTCGGACGCGCGGATCTGAAGCTTGATCCGCTCCAGCTGTTCGGGGTCCACGCCACCCTCGATGAAGTCTGCCAGCGCGCGATCAAGTGCCGCTTCGCCATCGGCAAGGCTGACACCCTCGGCGGGCACGACGATCATCCGGAAGGTGGTATCGTCAAGGTTGACGCCCGTGTAATAGGCGGTCGTGTAGGTCGCGACCTGCGTGTCGAACTGAAGCTTTTCGGCAAGGTAAGAGGTGGTTCCCCCTCCAAGGATCTCTGCGAGGATCGTCAGCGCCGCGGCGGTTTCCTGCGCGCCGGTATCACGTTCGGGCACCAGATAGCTGCGCGACAGATAGGGCTGGGCCACGCGCGCGTCACGAAAGATCACCCGCCGTTCTGCGTTCTGGTAGGGTTCCTCGGTGCGCAGGCGCGGCGGCAGGTCGGGGTTTGCGGGGATCGGGCCATAGTGTTTTTCGGCAAGGGTCCGGACCTCTTGCGGCGTCACGTCGCCAGACACCACGAGGATCGCGTTGTTGGGTGAATAATACAGCCCGTAGAAGCCCAGCGCGTCCTGCAGGTCCAATTCCTCCATTTCGTGGCGCCAGCCGATGATCGGCGTGCCGTAGCGGTGGTTGAGGTATTGTGCGGCGTTGATCTGCTCTCCGAACAGGGCCTGCGGGTTGTTGTCGGTGCGCTGGTTGCGCTCTTCGAGGATCACGTCGCGTTCGGTGCGGATGTTTTCGGCGGTCAGGCGGATGTTCTTCATCCGGTCCGCCTCCATCTGCATCATCAGGTCAAGCCGGTCCGCCGCGATGCGCTGGAAATAGGCCGTGTAGTCGTAACTGGTAAAGGCGTTGTCCCGCCCGCCATTGGCGGCAACCGTGGCCGAAAGCTCTCCGGCCTCCATCTTGTCCGTCGCCTTGAACAGCAGATGTTCCAGAAAATGCGCGACCCCCGACGATCCCTTCGGCTCATCCGCGGAGCCTGCGCGATACCACAGCATGTGCTGCACGACAGGCGCGCGGTGGTCTTCGACGACAACGACCTGCATGCCGTTGTCGAGCATGAAATCAGTTACGCGCCCCGTGGTCTGCGCCAGCACCGCCGAGGGCAGCAGCAGCAGGGAAATCAGGGCAGTTCGGGCAAATCGCAGCATGGGCGGGTCCTTTTGGTCGGCAAACGGGTCGCGTGCGGTATAGGTACTTCGCCCGCAGGCGGGTTCAACCCGCGCGGTGCATTCTCACACAGATGTAATGAAGGTCTATTGCCGTGGCGGCGCAGAGGGCGTCCGGGCCCCCGCGCGGCGCCAGCGCGCCTGTTCGGCGGCCGCATTGAGCGCTTCGCCCTTGTAGGCCTGATTGTAGCGGTCCACCGGCACGATGCGGAACTGGGTAAACCGCTCCTTGCGGCGGCGGAATTCCGCATCGATCCGGGCCAGTGTCTCGCGGATATCGGGGCTGACGCCCAACCGGCTGGCGTGCTGTACCAGCGCACCGTCGCGCGCGGGCACGGGCGCGTCCGGATCGTCCAGCCGACCGCCAAAGGCCTGCGCCCCCTCGGCCAGCGCCGACCGGTCGGCCCGGTTGCTGCCACCCGGCGTCGGCGCGGGCAGTTCCGAAAGGTTTTGGGGTTGTTGCAGAGGGGCCACCGGCTGAATGCCGAATTCATCCGGTCCGTTGTTGTCGGACCGCAGATCGCGCAGGCCCGTGTTGGCGCAGCCGCCCACAAGCCCGACCAGAAGGGCCGACACCACAATCGACAAGGCTCGTTTACGCATCAAAGGTCTCCACACCGTACCTGTCCCTCAATATCGCAGGCGGGCGGGCAATGTCACCCGGCTTTTTTCCGGCGGGATCCGGACCGGTTCGATGGGCCGCCATCGCTTTCGGTGAAAAAGATCAGGCCCGCCGCGCCCGCGAAGATAAAGACATCCGCGACGTTGAAGACGAACGGATTGTCGATGCCGCAGCACGACATGTTCAGGAAGTCGAGAACGTAGCCATAGATCAGCCGGTCCAGCACGTTGGCCAGCGCGCCGCCGATCAGCATGCCCGCGCTCAGTTGCGCGATGCGCGTCAACGCCTGTTTGCGTGCCCAGAAGATCACTGCGCCACAGATCACGACGGCAAGCCCGATGAGGACCCAGCGGCTGGCCCCCGATGCGTCCCCGAACAGGCCGAAATTGATGCCGCGATTCTCGCCGTAGCGGAAGTTGAGGATCGGCGGCAGCACCTCGATGCTGTGGATCCGGGCCAGTTCCATCATGTGGATGACAACATATTTGCTGATCTGGTCGATCGCAAAAGCGGCCAGCCCGGCCCAGAGGATCATCCGCATGTCCCGTGCCTCAGTGACGGAAGTGGCGCATGCCGGTGAACACCATCGCAAGGCCCGCGGCGTCCGCGGCGGCGATGACTTCGTCGTCGCGCATCGAGCCGCCGGGCTGGATCAGCGCGGTAGCGCCCGCTTCGGCGGCGGTGATCAGACCGTCCGCGAAGGGAAAGAACGCATCGGAGGCCACGACCGACCCCTGGGTCAGTGGCGCGGGAAGGCCCATCGCCTCGGCCATATCCACCGCCTTGCGCGCGGCGATGCGGGTGCTGTCCACGCGGCTCATCTGTCCCGCGCCGACGCCGACGGTCGCGCCGTCCTTGACGTAGATGATGGCGTTGGATTTCACGTGTTTCGCCACGGTCCATGCGAACAGCATGTCGCTCAGCTCCTGCTCGGTGGGCTGGCGTTTGGTGACCACCTTGAGGTCCTCGCGCCGGACACGGCCCACATCGCGGTCCTGCACCAGCCAGCCGCCGCTGACCTGACGCGCGGCAAGCCGTGCCGCCGCCGGATCGGCCAGCCCGCCGGTGGTCAGCAGGCGCAGGTTCTTCTTTTTCTCGAACATTGCGATTGCCTCGGGGTCCGCATCGGGGGCGATCACGACCTCGGTGAAGATCCCGGTGATGGCTTCGGCCGTACGCGCATCCAGCGTCTGGTTCAGCGCGATGATCCCGCCAAAGGCTGATGTCCGATCACAGTCGAAGGCGCGCTCATAGGCTTCGGCCAGGGTGGCGCCGGTGGCGACGCCGCAGGGGTTGGCGTGCTTGATGATCGCAACGGCTGGGCCGTTTTCGGGGGCGAATTCCGAGACCAGCTCGAACGCGGCGTCGGTGTCGTTGATGTTGTTGTAGGACAGCTCTTTGCCCTGGTGCTGGCGCGCCGTGGCCACACCGGTACGCGCGCTGCCATCGGTGTAAAAGGCCGCCGACTGATGCGGGTTCTCGCCATAGCGCAGTGTCTGCGCCAGCGTGCCGCCAAAGCTGCGGCGACGCGGCGTGCCGCCCACGGCATCGGCCATCCAGGTGCTGACGGCGGTGTCATAGGCGGCGGTGCGGGCATAGGCCGTCTGTGCCAGACGCTGGCGCAGGCCATAGGATGTCTGCCCGTCGTTCGCCTCAAGCTCGTTCAGGAAGGGGGTGTAGTCCTCCACATCGACGATGACGCTGACAAAGCCGTGATTCTTGGCTGCCGAGCGGATCATCGCAGGGCCGCCGATGTCGATGTTTTCGATGACTTCGTCGTATGCGGCGCCCTTGGCCACGGTTTCCTCGAACGGATAGAGGTTCACGACCACGAGGTCGATGGCGCCGATGCCGTGCTCCTCCATCGAGGCCACGTGCCCCGCGTTGTCCCGCAGCGCCAGCAGCCCGCCGTGGACCACCGGGTGCAGCGTCTTGACGCGGCCGTCCATCATTTCGGGAAAGCCGGTGACCTCGGACACGTCCCTGACGTCCAGCCCGGCCTCGCGCAGGGCCTTCGCGGTGCCCCCGGTCGACAGCAGCTCGACGCCGCGCGCGGCGAGTGCGGTGCCGAATTCAACCAGTCCGGTCTTGTCGGACACGGACAGAAGGGCGCGTTTTACGGGGTAGAGATCAGCCATGGCAGGGCTCCTTGGGTCAGTCGCTGTCGAAGTACGGGTCATCCCGTTCCAAATCACGCACGCCAATCGCAGTTTCCTGCGCCTTCGACAAGGACCAGCGGACCCGCGTGGCCGGATTTATCGCGCGGCCCGACAGCACGATCTGCTGCGCCGCGCGCGGTTTCAGGCGCGTCGTCTCAAGATAGGCACCCGGTTCGAGCCGCAATTGCGTGGTCCCATCATGGCGAAACACCCAGATTTCACCTGATTTCAGCGCCATCGAAACGGCGGCGCCTCCCAGGTCGACCGTGGCGTCGACCTCCGGGTGCAGATGAAAGCGGATATCGAACCCGATGCCCTTGAGCTTGGTCCGGTCCAGCGCCCGGTCAAAGCGGCGCCGGTCAGCTTCCTCCATCACCAGCAGCATGTCCTCGCCCGCCAGCGCGCGGCCATCATGGGTCAGCTCCAGCGTGCGGGCGTGGGTCAGGCCGTGGGTCAGGACGTAACCATCATGGCCGCCCTCGAACTTGATCCCGTCCGACACCGTCGTGATCTCGACCGGCACACGGGTCGGTCCGTCGATCAACGCCTCGGCGCCGCTGCGACGATCCGGCGTGTCCAGGCGCGCCGAGGAATAGCCGCCAAGGCTGAGCGCGGAATGGGATGGCGTGGCGCGCCCAGCACGGCGCCAGTCCAGCCCGAACGAAGCCCCCGAGCCACAGTTGACGATCAGCGGGCGGCGGCCCGACGTCAGCTCAAACGCCAATGTCGAGGCATGGGCGTTCAGCGATGCGGCCCCCGTCGGTGGCGGGCTTGCGTCGACGATGATGCTGGTGCGCCCTGCGGACAGGCGGGCATATCCCATCGACAGGCCTTCGGGCTGGATCTTGCGCACTCCCGACGAGGCCAGCGCATGGTCCAGCCATCCTTCGGCACCGCGCCCGCCACCGTGAAAGCGCGCAAGGCCGCCATCGGTGTGACGCAGGCTGCGCAGTGTCGGCGCCATGCGTTCTATCGCGGCCAGATGCGCGGTCGGCGTGCCCCGACCCGCATCGCTCAGCGCGGCGGCGGCCCATGTGAGCAGCGTAAAGACATGCAACAGCTCTTCGGGGTTGCGCGTGGACAATCCGCCCTGCGCGTCGATCTGCGTCTGGCATTCGCGCAAGAGCGCCTTGATCGCCGGATCGGCGAGGTTTTCCAGCCCCTCCAGCGACAGGCCCGCATAGATCAACCCGGTCAGCGCCTCGAAACGGGCCAGCCCCGGAGCCGCGCCCTGCCAGCGTTTGGACAGGAACCGCGTCTGCTGCACCAGCGAGCGGTAGAAGATGTCGCTGTCGGGCCTGTCGGTGCCACCGTGCAGCACGAACAGCGCATGGTTGATCCAGCGGATCAGGCGACGGCCGGTCAGATCAGGTGTCCAGCCGGGCCCGCGCCCCTTGCCATA
>JBFFQZ010000177.1:0-6479 GCA_041573235.1 Sulfitobacter sp.
CGATACGCCCACCTTACCTGCGCGGACCTACACATCGTAAGGTGGGCGTATCGCCCACCCTGCTTTGGTCAGTCTGCATCGCAGCGCGGATACGAAGCGACACCATGGCTCCGCCCCCATGCGGCGATCCTGTCGTCCCGTGAGATATGTCGCGCCCCAGGCCCGGACGGTGCGATTGGCAGAACAGCAGCCAGCAATCTCAAACGAAATCTACCGTGTGATGAAACGGCATCTGGCGCAGTCGCGTACCCGTCGCGGCAAAGATCGCATTGGCCAGCGCAGGTGCTGCGGGTGGCACAGGAGGTTCCCCGATTCCCCGCACCGTCTCGCCATGTTCCAGCGCACGCACTTCGATCACCGGACACTGGTGCAGACGCATGCCCTCGGCCATATGGAAATTGTCCTGCTCCGCGCGACCATCGGCATAGGTGATCTCGGAGTTCATGGCATGACCAAGCCCCCAGATCACACCCCCCGCGACCACGTTCTCAAAGGTCACCGGATCCACCACGCGGCCCACTTCGGCCGCAACCCAGACATGGTCGATGCGGATACCGTCGTCGGTATCCGTCACCTCGACCACCTCTGCGACCGGCACCCCGAAGGAGGTCACCAGCGCAACGCCGCGCCCCTTGCGGGGGCCCAGCGGGCTGCCCCAGTTCGACATCTCGGCCACCGCCTCAAGCACCCGCCGCGCGTCATCGTCATTGACCAGCCGCAGACGCTCTGCCATTGGGTCCGCCCCGGCGGCGTGGATCAGCTCATCCAGGAACCCTTCGGCAAAGAACCCCGCCGTCGATGCCCCGACAGACCGCCACGACGATGTCGGCGCAAGCTCGGGCACCGCGTAGGCACGCACCCGGCAGGCGGGCAAGGCATAGCGCATGTTCCACGCCCCTGCCGGGATCTGCGTATCGGGTCCGGGCACCGGCGCGCCGAGGCGTTTGGACTGTGACCGCGCGGCCGACACCGTCGCGATATCCAGATCCAGCGCCGTGACCTTGCCATCCGTCACCGCCCCGCGTCCGCGCGCCATGCCGATCTGGCGGTTGTAGTCCTGTGCGAAATCTTCCTCGCGCCGGAACGTCAGCTTGACCGGTGTGCCGGGCACGGTGCGGGCCACGTCGACGGCCACGTCGATGTTGTCGAACTCCAACCGGTGACCAAAGCTGCCGCCCGCGTATTGGTTGTGCAGGTGGATCTGGTCGGTTTCCATGTCCAGTCGTCCCGCGATGCGCTGCTGCACGAAGCGTGGCAGCTGGTGCGCGGCCCAGATGTCCACCCGCTCCGCCGTGACCCTGGCGATGGCGCTCAGCGGCTCGAGCGGCTGGTGGGCCACGTAGGGCGCACGGTACTCTGCGGCCACGACCTCTCCACCTGCCAGTGCTGCCTCGATGTCGCCGTCGTGACGCCATTCCTTGTCCAGCCGCGCGTCCGTGAAGGATGCATCGACAGCGGCCCAATGTTCGGCCTGTTCCGCGGGATATGAGGCTTTTTCCCAAGTGATGTCGATCTCTTCCAGCGCGCGGAATGCCCGCCAGGTATTGTCGGCGATCACCGCCACGCCGTAGGGCAGTGCAACGACCTTGCTGACCCCGCGCATGGCAGGCGCGGATCCTGCATCATAGGCCAGCATCGGCGCCCCCTTGCGCGGGTTCATCCGCACCGAGGCATGCACCATCCCCTCGACCCGAAGGTCGATGCCGTAGGTCTGCGTCCCGGTTGATTTGGCCACTATGTCTAGACGCTGCATGTCGGTCCCGATCAGCCGCCACTGCGACGGATCGCGCAGGGTGACATCGGTGACAGGCGTGATCTGGGCCGCGCGCACCGCCAACGCGGTATAGTCGATGCGTCGGCCATCAGGCAGCACCACGGCGCCACGGTTCGTGCGCAATGCGGCCCGTGCGACGCCGGTTTCGGCCTCGGCGGCCGCCTTGAGCGTTTCGCGCGCGACCGCGCCGGCGCGGCGCAGCTTGTCAAAGCTGTCGGGCACCGAGGTCGACCCGCCCGTGACCTGCGCGCCAAGCACTTTCATCACGGCACCCATCGTCTCGCGCATGGCGTTGGGCAACAGCCCCTGATCGTTCGACCGGAACGGCACCGCCTCGGACGCGAGCGCGGTGTTGTAATAGGCCGCCGCGGGCTTGCCGGGGGTCGTGGTGATCTGGTCCAGATCCACGTCCAGTTCCTCGGCGATCAGCGCAGCCTGCATCGACGTCGCCCCCTGCCCCAGATCGGTATGCGGCGTGACCAGCGTAATGCCATCTGCGTTGATCTTGACCCATGGGTTGAAGATGGCGTCGCCGGATTTCGCGTCCGCGCTCAGCGGGTTTTCGGGATCGCGCGCCACCAGATAGGCGCCGAAAGCGACCCCACCCAGGATCGCGGCAGAACCGACAAGGAACGAGCGGCGGGCGATGGTCTTGATGCGTCCCATGGATCAGGCCTCCTGAAGCTTGGCGGCGGCGGTCTTGACCGCTGCGCGGATGCGCGGATAGGTGCCGCAGCGGCACAGGTTGCCGGTCATGGCGCTGTCGATCTGGTCGTCCGTCGGGTCCGGCTCCTGTTCCAGAAGGCTGGCCGCCTGCATGATCTGACCCGACTGGCAATAGCCGCATTGCGCAACCTGGTGTTCGATCCACGCCTCCTGCACCGCGTGCAGCGCCTGCGGGGTGCCCAGACCTTCGATGGTGGTGATGTCGCCCTCCACGTCAGCGGCGGCCAGTTGGCATGAGCGCACGGCGACGCCGTCGACATGCACCGTGCAGGCCCCGCATTGCGCAATGCCGCAGCCATATTTCACACCCGTGATGCCCAATTCGTCGCGCAGCACCCACAGCAGCGGCATGTCGTCTTCGACATCCACCTCATGCGCTTGTCCGTTCACGTTCAGTTTCATGGTCAGGTTCTCCCCGGATAATCTGCCTTCTTGTGTTGAGCTTGCCGGAAAAGCGGGCTGCACGCGACGCGGTGGTCTTCCGCACATGCACATCAGCCAAGTCAACAGCCGTTGACAAAAAGATACAACGCCGGGCCGACAAGTCAACGGGTGTTGACAGATTTCTTGACACAGGCCCATAAGGAGCCATGACCAAGGCCGCTACCACCCGCGAAAACCTTCTGATCCAGGCGCGTGCCCTGCTGTGGGCGCATGGCTATTCAAACGTTTCGCTGCGCACCATCGCCTCGGCCGCGGGCGTCGATGTGGCGCTGGTATCGCGGTATTTTGGCGGCAAGCGGGGGTTGTTCCAGGCCACGCTGGAGGGGGCCTTTGACGTGCCGGACGTCGCCGACGAGGCCGAACTGGTCGATGTGGCAGTGCGCATGTTCACCACCGCGCCCCGAAACGGCATGGTGCCGTCGGTCTTGCAGCTCTTGTTGATGAACGCCCATGACGAAGAGGTCGGCGACATGGTGCGCGCCGCCCATCACGCAAAGATGCAGGCAGGGCTGGAGGCGGTGATCGGCGATCCCGCGCGCGCGGCGCTGTTCATGGCGGCGACGCTTGGCATGAGCGTCGCGGAAAAGTCGCTGCACCTGCCGGGGATCGCACCCCATGACACCCCCGAATACGAGGCACAGCTGCGTCACATGTTGAACGCGTCGCTGTCCTACAAGCGCTGAGCGGAGGGCGGCCCCGTTCGCCGGGAACGCCCTGAATACCTGCCCTAGAACTCCACCACGGCGCGGATGCTCTTGCCCTGATGCATCAGATCGAACCCTTCGTTGATCTGGTCCAGCGTGAGCTTGTGGGTGATCATCGGGTCGATCTCGATCTTGCCGTTCATGTACCAATCGACGATTTTCGGCACGTCCGTGCGCCCCTTGGCGCCGCCAAATGCCGTGCCGCGCCAGACCCGACCCGTGACCAGCTGGAACGGACGCGTCGAAATTTCGGCCCCGGCGGGGGCAACGCCGATGATGATGCTCTCGCCCCACCCCTTGTGCGCGGCCTCCAGTGCGGTGCGCATCACCGTGGTGTTGCCGGTGGCGTCAAACGTATAATCGGCACCGCCGCCTGTCAGTTCGACCAGATGGGCGACCAGGTCGCCCTCCACCTTCGACGGGTTCACGAAATCGGTCATGCCGAAATAGCGGCCGATTTCTGCCTTGTCGTCGTTCAGGTCCACACCGACGACCTGATCCGCACCCGCCAGACGCAGGCCCTGGATCACGTTCAGACCGATACCGCCCAAGCCGAACACCACGCAGCGCGCGCCGATTTCCACCTTGGCCGTGTTGATCACGGCGCCGATGCCCGTGGTCACGCCGCAACCGATGTAGCAGATCTTGTCGAACGGGGCGTCCTTGCGAACCTTGGCCAGCGCGATCTCGGGGACCACGGTGTGGTTGGCGAAGGTGGAGCAGCCCATGTAGTGATGGATCGGCGTCCCATCCAGCATCGAGAACCGCGTGGTCCCGTCCGGCAGCAGGCCCTGACCCTGGGTGACGCGGATCTTCTGGCACAGGTTGGTTTTGCCGCTCAGACAATATTCGCATTCGCGACATTCCGGCGTATAGAGCGGAATGACGTGGTCACCCGGTTCCAGCGTCGTGACACCCTCGCCGACTTCAAGAACGACGCCCGCGCCCTCATGGCCCAGGATCGCGGGAAAGATGCCTTCGGGGTCATCGCCCGAGCGGGTGAATTCATCGGTGTGACACAGGCCGGTCGCCTTGATCTCGACCAGCACTTCTCCGCGCTGGGGCCCTTCGAGGTTGACCTCCATGATCTCGAGTGGTTTGCCGGCTTCGACGGCGACTGCGGCGCGGGTTCTCATCATTTGGCCTCCTGAATGCATTTTTGTCAGGAGGACCAAAGCCGACCCCAATGTCAAGCGGATCGCGGTTGGTCGCGCGCGCTGCGGGCGGTTCCGTCAGGCAGATTACGCCACCGGGTTCGGGCAGGCGCTGACCGGCCTACCGTCGGTCGCCCGGTCGGCTCAGGGGGTTTCCGAGGTTTCGGCGATGTCGCGATCCTGCTCGGGGACGTCCAGCGTTGCCCAAAGCTCATCCCCGGGCAGCGATGGCGGCGTCTCGCATGCGCCCCGGTGGATGTTGACCTTGGCGATGAAATTCGCCGAAATCGGCGTGGTCACAAAAAGGAACGCCATGATCAGGACTTCATGCATGGCGCCGTCGCCGAAGACCGCGCTGTGGATGATCGACGCCAACAACATCGCACCGACCCCGACGGTACCGATCTTGGTCGGGGCATGCAGCCGCGTCATGCTGTCATTGAATTTCAACAGGCCGATGGCGCCCACGAGGGTGAAGAAGGATCCGATCACCAGGCACAGGGCGACGGCATAGGTGGCAATGATCTGGACAGTCATTCGATGATGTCCCCCCGAAGCACAAAGCGCGCGTAGGCGACGGTCGAGACAAAGCCGAGCATGGCAATGATCAGCGACGCCTCGAAATAGATCCGCGTGCCCTGGCTCAGCCCCATCAACACAATCAGACCGATGGCATTTATCACCATCGTGTCGATGGCAAGGATCCGGTCGCCGACATTGGGGCCGATGATCACCCGGACCATCGCCATGATCTGGCACAGCCCCACCACGACAAAAGCCACGATCAGGGCATAGTTCATCAGGTCAGTCGCAAGCGTCATTGGAAAATCTCCTTGAGGCGCGCCTCGTAGCGTGTCTTGATCTCGTCACGGACCGCATCCGCATCGTCGGTATGCAGCACATGGACCAGCAGATGACTGCCGCGCGCGCTCAGATCCGCCGAAACCGTGCCGGGGGTCAGCGTGATGGTGCCCGCAAGGATGGTGATAGCCTCGGGTGCGCGCAGCTCCAGCGGAATGGTGATCCAGGCCGGTTTCAGCTTGGCGTTCGGAACCGTAAGCACGATCCAGGCAACCTGGACATTGGCGACCATGATGTCCCAGAGCACGATAATCGCATAGCGCAGGAACGCGAAGGTGCGGATGCCGCTTGGCCGTTCGGGCCAGAACGCGGCTGTCAGTCGCGGGATCACGATGGCCAGGATCAGGCCGAACACCACCATGCCCGCCGACACCTGATTTTGCAGCAACGTCCAGACCGCCGCCAACAGCAATGTCAGCATCGGGTGCGGAAATATCCAGTGAAAGAGCCGTCCCATCAGTGATCCCCTTTCGCTTCAGTGTCACCGTCCCCGGCATCCCCCGCCTTGGCGGCCTTGTCAGCGCCGCCTTTCTTGCCATCACTCATCTTGCCGGGCGTGCCCAGTACCTTCGTGATGTAGGGTTCCGGCGCGAAAAGCTGCGCGGCAGTCGCACCGGTGTAATCATACATCCTTCCGGCAAAAAGTGTATGCGCCAAAAGCAGCGCCAGCAGCCCGCCCACGGCCACGAAAGACAGGACCGATGGCACCTGCTGCGGCGTATCTTGCTCGGACACATCTTGCTCGGCGGCCTCTTCCGATTGCGCCTTCCAGAATACAACCGACCCGGCACGGGAAAATCCGACCACCGTTATCAG
>JBFFQZ010000178.1:0-6473 GCA_041573235.1 Sulfitobacter sp.
ATCGCGGTGATCGCGCGCTTTGAAGCCGAACACGAAACCGTCGTAATATTCCATCGAGCTGCGCCCATAGCTCGCCTCGAACTTGAGGGTGGCGATGTCCACGCCCCGTTCGGCCAGCGCCCTTGTCCGGGCGGCGATCCGCGTCACGGCGGAGGCGATGCTGGGCAGGTCCTGAGACAGATCGTTCAGCCGGTCCAGAGCCTCTGGCAGCGGCGCCGAGACATCCAGCAGCGCCTCGATCAGATCCACATCGCGCGTTGCAATCGGCGGCTCCTGGGCATCGGCGCGCAGGGCCGCGATTCGGCTGTCGATCTCGCGCTGGCTGCGCAACCCGACCAGCGGCGCCGTGTTGGAAACCTGCCCCGCTAGCAGGGCCGCGCGGCCCGCAGGGGGCGCGGTGCGCCCCGCGAAATACTCCAGCAGTGCGCGAAAGCGGGTCGGGCGCCAAATGTGCCGCATCAGGGCCTGCCTGCGCAATTGGGTGGTCTGCAACCCATCGACGACGGCGGTCAACAAGCCGATATCGCCTGTGACCGCGCGCACCGGCACATCCCCCAGCGCATCGGCGATCAAGGCAAAAACCTCGGCATCGCTGGCCGCGGGATCGGCGCGCTCAAACACCTCATAACCGACTTGCACGTATTCGTTGGGGCGTGTCGCGTCCTGTTCCTGCCGCCGAAAGACTTCGCCCGCGTAGGTATAGCGCGCGGGTTCGGCGCCGATGGCCATGTGCATCTGGACCACAGGCACCGTAAAGTCGGGCCGCAACATCTGCTCGCCGCGCAGGGCATCGGACGTCACGTAGGCCCGCGCGCGGATGTCCTCACCGTAGAGGTCCAGAAGCGTGCCCGCAGGTTGCAGGATCGGTGGCTCGACGGGCTGCGCGCCCTGCGCCTCGAAGCGTGCGCGCAGGGCCGCGGCCCGGGCGTTGGTATCGGCACGGCTGGGCATCAGGCATACAGCTCCAGGATTTCACGGACCTTTGCGACCAGATCGCCGCGTGGAACCTCGTACTGGCTGGGGCGGTCCTTCCACTCCTCCAGCGTCGCCTCCTGCGCGATCCGGGCCCCCAGCACGAGATCCTTGATCTGAACGACGCCCGCGGCGTGTTCGTCCGCGCCCTCGATCACGGCCACCGGACTGTTGCGCTTGTCCGCATATTTCAGTTGGTTGCCGAAGTTCTTCGGGTTGCCAAGGTAGACCTCGGCGCGGATGCCCGCCTCGCGCAGTTCGGACACCATGGCCTGATAATCGGCCATCCGCGCGCGGTCCATGACCGTGACGACAACCGGACCGTGGGCGGAGGTTTCGATCCGTCCCTTTGCATGCAGCGCGGCAAGCAGACGGTCGACCCCGATCGAAACCCCGGTCGCGGGAACTTCCTGCCCGGTGAACCGCTTGACCAGATCGTCGTATCGTCCGCCGCCCGCAACCGAACCGAAATTGCGCGCGCGTCCCTTTTCGTCAAGGATTTCGAAGGTCAGTTCCGCCTCGAACACAGGCCCCGTATAATAGCCTAGCCCCCGCACGACGCTCGGATCGATCTCGATCCGGTCCGGACCATAGCCCGCGGCGGACAGGAGCCCGGCGATGGTTTCCAGCTCGCTCACGCCGTCAATCCCGACCTGGCTGCCCTCGACCAACTGCCGCAGGCGTGCGCAGGTGTCGGCGCCAGTATCGCGTTTGGCCTGCATGAAGCCCATGACCACATCGGCCTGCGCCTCGGACAATCCGGCGCCCTTCGTGAAATCGCCGCTTTCGTCCTGTCGGCCCTCGCCCAGCAGGGCACGCACGCCCTCGGGCCCCAGCCGGTCCAGCTTGTCAATCGCGCGCAGGACGATGCCACGTGCGTCTTCCTTGTCTTCACCGGACAGCCCGGCAACCTCCAGCACACCATTGAGCACCTTGCGGTTATTGACCCGCACGACGTAATCGCCGCGCAGAATTCCGACCGCTTCAAGGCAATCGGACAGCATCGCACAGATCTCTGCATCTGCGGCCACGGTCGCGGCGCCCACCGTATCCGCATCACACTGATAGAACTGGCGAAACCGACCCGGCCCGGGCTTTTCATTGCGCCAAACCGGCCCCATGGCATACCGCCGATACGGCGTCGGCAGGTCATTGCGGTGCTGGGCATAGACCCGGGCCAAAGGCGCCGTCAGATCATAGCGCAACGCCAGCCAGTCGCCGGGCTTGTCAGCCTCGGCGTCCTCCTGCCAGGCAAACACGCCCGCGTTCGGCCGGTCCACGTCCGGCAGAAACTTGCCCAGCGCCTCGACACGCTCCACGCCCGAGCTTTCCAGCGCGTCGAACCCATAGCGATGATAGACCCCGGCAATCGTCGCAAGCATCTCGGCGCGCTCGGTGACCTCGGCGCCGAAATAGTCGCGAAACCCCCGGGGCGCTTCTGCCTTGGGGCGTGGGGTTTTCTTGGGCTTGGCCATGACTGTCCTCTGATCCGACGGTTTGGCCCGGCTCTACCGGATGCAGGACCGCTGGGCAAGGACCGGGCCGCGGGTTTGACAGCACCACCGGCCCCGGAAACTGCCATACACTGGCGACATCTGCGAGCACATGGGCCACGGGCACCTTGAATCGTGTCGCGGCGCAAGCCGCGTCCGTTGGATCACGCCCATTGCACCGAAACCCAAAGCGGCATAGGAGCACGGCCATGGAAAAGCTTGAAGAACAGATCGCGCACCTGACCCGCAGCGTCGAAGACCTGTCGGATGTCGTCGCAAAGCAGCAAGACGAGATCGACCGCCTGACGCGCCGTGTCGAGATGCTGATGCGCCGCGAGGGCGAACGTGAAGCGGCGGGCAGTGGCGGTGTGATGATCGCCGATGAACGCCCGCCGCACTACTAGGCCCGGCACGCGCCCTCAGTTCAGCGTCTTCAGCGCCGCTGCCAGGACCGCGCCGTCGTGGACCAGGAATTCCTTCCACTGGCCATTATGTTCACGAAATTCATACGCGCTCACGAATGCGGTCTTCCTGTCGAGCCTGCCGATCCTGGTGCCGCAGGGTTCCTTCTTGCGCGCCCCGCACATACGGGACTTCAGCTTGTCATAGGCCTTGTCCGTCGCCGCGTAAGGCAAATGTCGCCCCGCGGGGCCAAACCGGATCTGCTCATAGAACGACGGCCTGCCAAACAGGGCATTCGCCGCCGTAAACTGGCGCGGGCATCTGTCGGAAAAGCCGGTCACGTAATAGGTACGTTTGTCGGTGATGCCGGGCTTGCTGTCATAAAGCGTAAAGCCGCGGCTTCCCTGACGGTCGACCACCTTGCCCAGCGACTTGCCGCGGCCATCGCAGACACGCGCGATTTCGCCAAAGGCCAGCACGGTGCCGAACGGCACATCGCGCGCGTCCGGACCGTTGCGGGGGGCATCGCTGCCAGAGCCGACAATCAGCCCCAGCAATCCGCGAGGCGCCGCAGCGTCCGTCTGCCGTTCGGCCCCTGTCGGCGGCAGAGCCGCAATGTCGACAGCTCCGTCCGCGGCCGCGTTTGAAGGTGAGATCCCTTGGGATGCAGCATTACCGCGCCCTGCCGATCCGCCATCACTTCGAAACAGGCCACGCAAGAAACCACCCTGCGACGCTGCTGTGTCCCCGGCGCTGTCGTCAGATGCGCCCTGCGCCGCCGCCGTACCAAAGAACCCCTCCCGCGCAACCTCTTCGGCGTCGGGCAAAGCAGCCGTTGCCGGGTTCGCGTCAACCACATCCACATCTGAAAGACGGTCCACACCGGCCAGGGGATCGGCGCACGCCCCGAGCGCCAAGATCAAACAGAAAGCCAATACTGACCGCACAGCGCACCCCCACCCTTTTCGCGCCGTTCTAGCGTGACGGTCCCGTGCCGTCCAGCATGCCCGGCGGCACCCCGCCAGCCCGGCGTCAGATCTCTTCGACTTCCAGCACGCCGCCAAGCGACCTGATGGCGCTTTTGATCTGCGGCGTGACAGGGAACTCCGCGCCCAGATCGACATCCACTTCGCCCGGCAGGCTGGGGTCCATCAGGCAAAGCTGCACCGGCCCCTTGCCTGGGGCACGGGCTGCCTGACGCAACCCGGACAGCACCTCGGAGACGGCAGCGATCGCGCCCGGGCTCTCGACGAAAATGCGCAGGCCCATGCCGCCCGCATCGGCCACCGCCATATCCGCAGGGGCCACCGAGCGGCCCAGCAGCTTCAGCTGATCGCTTTCCATCGTGGCCTCGACCGTCACGACGACCTTTGATCCCGTTTCAAGGTGCTCGCGCGCGATTTCGAGCGTGTCTGAAAACAGCGTGACCTCATAGGCCCCGGTCGGATCGGAGAGCTGCGCAAAGGCAAAGCGATTGCCGCGCGCCGATTTCCGCTCCTGCCGTCCCGCGACGACCCCGGCCAGCCGCGCGTTCATCGCACCGCGATCCGCGACCTTTTCCGTCAGCTCGTCCAGCGTCAGGAACGGCACACCCCGGTCATTGCCCCATTTGCGCTTGAGCGGCCCCATGTAATCATCCAGGGGGTGGCCCGACAGGTAGAAACCGACGGCCTTGAACTCTTCGGTCAGCCGCTCAGCGGATTGCCAGTCATCACCCGCCACGATGCGCGGCTCGGGCAGGTCGTCGCCCGCCTCTCCGAACAGGGACACCTGGTTCGAAGCTTTCTGTTCGTGGATCGCCGCCGAGTAGGCCACCAGCGCATCGAGCGCGCCAAAGACACGGCGGCGGTTGCCGTCAAGCGCATCAAACGCCCCCGAACGTGCCAGCATCTCCAACGGCCGCTTTCCGACGCGTTTCAGATCCACCCGCCGCGCGAGGTCGAACAGCGTGGTGAAGGGCTTGTCGACACCGTCAATCCTGCGCCCCTCGGTCACCAGCCGCATCGCCTCTACACCCACGTTCTTGAGCGCGCCCAGCGCATAGACCAGCGCGCCATCCACCACCTTGAACGTCGCATCCGACCGGTTCACGCAGGGCGGCACCCAGGGCAGGTCCAGACGCTTGCGGACCTCTTCGAAATAGACCCCCAGCTTGTCCGTGAGGTGGATATCGCAGTTCATCACCCCGGCCATGAACTCGACCGGGTGGTTCGCCTTGAGCCACGCGGTCTGGTAGCTGACCACCGCATAGGCCGCCGCGTGGGATTTGTTGAACCCGTAGTTGGCGAATTTCTCCAGAAGGTCGAACACCTCCGAGGCTTTCTTCTTGTCGACCCCGTTTTCCATGGCGCCTTTTTCGAACTTGGGACGTTCCTTGGCCATTTCCTCCGCGATCTTCTTGCCCATCGCCCGGCGCAACAGGTCGGCCCCCCCGAGGCTGTAGCCCGCCATAACCTGCGCGATCTGCATCACCTGTTCCTGATAGACGATGATGCCTTGGGTTTCCTCAAGGATATGGTCGATCAGCGGGTGTACCGATTCCCGTTCCTTCTGGCCGTTCTTGACCTCGCAATAGGTCGGGATGTTCTCCATCGGGCCGGGGCGATACAGCGCCACGAGCGCCACGATGTCCTCGATGCAGGTGGGTTTCATGCGCTTGAGCGCATCCATCATGCCAGAGCTTTCCACCTGGAACACCGCCACCGTTTTGGCCGCCGCGTAGAGCTTGTAGGACGCCTCGTCATCCAGCGGGATCGTCGCGATATCGTCGAGCAACCCCTCGGGCGGGTCGAACAATTCGGTGCCATCGGCGGCGATGTGAAGATGTCGGCCCGACGCCTTGATCTGGTCCACCGCGTTCTGAATCACCGTCAGCGTCTTGAGACCCAGAAAGTCGAACTTCACCAGCCCCGCCTGTTCGACCCATTTCATGTTGAACTGGGTCGCGGGCATGTCGGATCGCGGATCCTGATAGAGCGGCACCAGCGCGTCCAGAGGCCGGTCGCCAATCACCACACCGGCGGCGTGGGTGGAGGCGTTGCGCAGCAATCCCTCGACCTGCTGGCCGTACTCCAGCAGACGGGCGACGACCTCTTCGTTGCGCGCCTCCTCGCGCAGGCGCGGCTCGTCCGCCAGCGCCTTTTCGATCGACACCGGCTTGACCCCTTCGACCGGGATCATCTTGCTCAGGCGGTCCACCTGCCCGTAGGGCATCTGCAACACGCGGCCGATGTCGCGCACCGCCGCCTTGGACAGCAGCGCGCCGAAGGTGATGATCTGCCCGACCCGGTCGCGACCGTATTTCTCCTGCACATAGCGGATGACCTCTTCGCGGCGGTCCATGCAGAAGTCGATGTCGAAATCGGGCATGGAGACCCGTTCGGGGTTCAGGAACCGCTCGAACAGCAGCGAGTACCGCAATGGATCAAGGTCCGTGATCAGCAATGCATAGGCCACCAGGGACCCCGCACCAGACCCCCGGCCCGGCCCCACCGGAATGCCCTGATCCTTGGCCCATTTGATGAAATCGGCAACGATCAGGAAGTAGCCCGGAAACCCCATGCCCTCAATGATCTTCAGTTCGAAATCCAGCCGCTCTTCATAGGC
>JBFFQZ010000179.1:0-6378 GCA_041573235.1 Sulfitobacter sp.
GTGATTGTGCGGGGCGGCGGCGCCCGCTAGGCTTGGGCAATGCCACGCCCCTGAAAGGACCGCGCACCGCCATGACCGCCAACCGGATCGACCGCATCAGCCCCTATGCTCCCGCGCTTGCCGCACGCGGTCCCTGCCCCATCGGCGTGCGCACGATCCGCGTCGTGCTGGAAAATCAGCCGGATGTCGAAGGGCCCGCCGCAGAGGGGGCCACGCGGCCCCTGACAGTGGAAATCTGGTATCCGGCCGCGACGGGGACAGCGCAGGGCGGCAGCTATGACACCTTGCTGCGCGACGGGGTCCGGCGCGCAGTTCTGCACGGTCGCGCGCGCCGCGATGCGCCGGTCGCCGAAGGGCTGTCCGCGCCGCTGGTGGTGATCAGCCACGGCTATCCCGGCAACCGCTACCTGATGGTGCACCTGGCCGAGAGCCTTGCCGCGCGAGGCTATGTGGTGGCCGCGCCGGATCACGCGCGCAGCACCTATGACGCGGCCGACGACTTTGGCATCACGCTGCTGCACCGGTCGCTGGACCAGATGGGGCTGATCGACGCGGTGGCACGAATGGAGGGTGACTTGGGCGCGCTGGTCGACACATCCTCGGTCGGGTTGATCGGCTACTCAATGGGCGGCTATGGCGCGCTGATTTCAGGCGGCGCGGGCCTGGCGCCGGGGGCCGAGACATTCGAACGCGCGCCGCCTGCGCGGCTTCTGGCGCGGCATCTGTCGGGCAGCGCAAGCCATGAGGCGTTGATGGATTCGCGCCTCAAGGCGATTATCCCCATCGGCCCCTGGGGCGGGATGTACGGGATGTGGAACGCCGATGGTCTGGCGCGGCTGCGGGTGCCCGCGCTGATCATGGCGGGCACGGTCGATACCGTCTCGGGCCATGACGCGATGCGCACGATCTTTGCCGGGGCGACCGGGGTGGAGCGGCATCTGCTGAG
This sequence comes from Sulfitobacter sp., assembly GCA_041573235.1. Lineage (GTDB taxonomy): Bacteria > Pseudomonadota > Alphaproteobacteria > Rhodobacterales > Rhodobacteraceae > Sulfitobacter. The sequence goes on from JBFFQZ010000179.1 coordinate 947, forward strand.
CTTCGAAAACGCGGGCCATAACGCCGCAGCACCCTATCCCGCCCCTGACGAGGCCTGGGAGATTTCCGACAGCCTGGGCTGGGCGCCATTTGAGCATTATGGCGATCCGGTCTGGGACACGGTGGTGATGAACAACGTGGCCCAGCATTTCGCAGCGGCGTTCCTGGGCGTGCACCTGAAGGGGGAGACCGACCTTCGGCGCTACCTGGATGGTGCGTCCTGGGAGGGTTTCCGGGATGGAACCACCGCCGGTTTGCGGTTCGAGAGCCTCGCGCCGACGCTGTGACGCGCCATCGCAAGGGGCGCCGCGTGGTGCGAGGGACGCGCCGAGGTATTTTTGGAAGGGTGCAGGGGCAAAGCTCTGCGCGCACCCGGCGGGCGAGGAAAAAGGGGCGACGGATGGTTGCGCATTGGACGGAAACGACAGAGCTGAACGGAGAGGCGTTTTTCGTGCGCCATTGGGGGCAGCCGGGGGCGCCACGGCTTGTGATGCTGCACGGGTTTCCGGAGTATTCGGGGGCCTGGGACGATCTGGCGCCGCTGTTGGCCGCGCGGTTCCACTGCATCGCGCCCGACCAGCGCGGCTATGGCCAGAGCTGGCGGCCCGCGGCGCCCGAGCAGTACAAGACGGCGCTGCTGGTGTCGGATATAGCGGCGCTGATCGGGGATGAGCCTGCGATCGTGCTGGGCCATGACTGGGGCGCGTCCGTGGCTTATGCGCTGGCGATCGGGCGCCCCGACCTGGTGTCGAAGCTGATCATCATGAACGGCGTGCATCCGGCCCCTTTCCAGCGCGAACTCGCCAAGGGAGGCCCGCAGACCGACGCGTCGCAATACATCCATTTCCTGCGGCGCGAGGGGGCGGAGGACGTCCTTGCCGCCGATGATTTCGCGAAACTGATGGGGCTGTTTTCGGCGCATATGGACATGCGGTGGCTCAGGGGTGAGGTCCTGGCAGGGTACAAGGCCGCATGGCGCGATGCGGCGGGGCTGCGCGGGATGATCAACTGGTACCGCGCCTCGCCGCTGAAGATCGGCGGGCCGGGGGAGGCGGTTTCAGATGCGCTGGTGTTCGATGCCGCGCGGATGCAGGTACGCTGTCCGCACCTGCTGGTGTGGGGGATGGCGGACACGGCGCTGTTGCCTGAGACCACGCGGGGGCTGGAGGATTATGCCGCCGATCTGACGCGGGTCGAGATCGAGGGCGCCGACCATTGGCTGCACCATCAGAAACCGCAGGAAGTGGCGCAGGCGATCCTGAACTGGTTGTGACGGTGACCGGTCAGCGGTGGCTCCAGTCGTCTGGATCGTCCGGGTTGTTGGGGCTGAGCCCGATGTCGTCGCCCTGCGTCGAACAGCCCAGCCCGAGCACGGTGCGGTTGGCGTAGGCGAAATAGGCCGTGACCTGATTGATTTCGAGGATCTGGCCGTCGTCCCAGCCAGCCATGCGCAGCGCCTGCACGTCGGCCTCGACCATGTCCTGCGGCGCGCGGGTGAGTTGGGTGGCATAGCGCATCACGGCCTGTTCGCGCGCGTCGAGTGGCATGGCGGCGATGTCGCCCGCCTCCATCGCCGCACGCAGGGCGTCGCTGCGCGGATCATCGGCCAGCAGGCGCTTCATCCCCGCGAAGTGGTGTTGCATGCAGTAATCGCAGCCGTTGAGGATCGAGACCCAGACGCCCAGCGCTTCTAGGAACCATTTCGGGATTGTGTTGCCGGAGTGATGCAGGACGTGTTTGTAGATCGCCATGTGCCCCTCCATCGTGTGAGGGCGCAGGGAATGCATCATCATGATGTTGTCGACGTTGTGGTCGGGACCGGTCACGCGCGCGTAGAGCGTCCGCAGCTTGCCGGTGGCGGCGTCGAAGGGGATGGTTTTGATCCAGGCCATCGGGGTCTCCTTTTTGGGGCAGCACAGCTCACAGGTCACGCTATTTGCGGGGGCGTGAAAACACCATCTTCTGCTGGTGCAGATATTCCTTGTCGCCGATCCACGCATAGGCAAGCAACGCGGGTTCGCGCAGGCCTACGGTGATCCGGTGCAGGTGGTCGGGCGGGTTGAAGATCATCGAACCGGGCACATAGACGCCCTGGTGGTTTTCCGACACCGCCCCCGACAGGCAGACATAGCTTTCGGTGATGCCCTGATGGGCATGGGCCGGATAGGTACAACCCGGCGCAAACAGGACGATGCCAAGGATGATCTCTTCGGTCAGGATCGGGCCTTGCTGACCTGCAAGCTCGGCATAGGCGAAACGGGTCTGAAGCGCCTTGGGCACTTTTTCATACCCGTATTGCCAGCTGAGCGCGGGCGCCACCGCATCCAGCGCCCGTACGACCGGTGCCAGCACCCCGTCGCGGCCCTGATCCAATGCGCGGCGCAGATGCGCCGTGACCGGTTTTTGCGCAACCGGTTGCAATGCGACCGGGGCATTGCGGCGCAACATGCGCGAAATCGCCTCGCGCACCTTGCGTTGATGTCCCGCGATCCGTTCACTGCCACCGGCGGGAATGTAGCGGTAAAGCTCGTCGTATTCCTGAAGCAGGTAGCGCCAGTCCGGCAGATCGCCGAGCGTCTGGCCCGGCCCCCCCGGCGCTTGTGTGTCTGCGGTGTCGGTCATGGGTGGCCTCGCTGAGTGATCTGTGGCGCACATTATGGCGGAAAATGAAAAAGGAAAGGCCCTTTGCGGTCCCGATCCGCCCTTCCCCCACCCCGTCCGCTCTGACATAATCAGCGCCAATCAAAACCAACAAGAGCAGGCTTTTTCCATGTCCGATCTTCTGTCCGGTACGGCGTCCGAGCCAAGCGATTATGACGCGTCATCCATCGAAGTACTCGAGGGGCTGGAACCGGTGCGCAAACGCCCCGGCATGTATATCGGCGGTACCGATGAACGGGCGCTGCATCACCTGGTGGCAGAGGTGCTCGACAACTCGATGGACGAGGCGGTCGCGGGCCATGCCAACCGGATCGAGGTGGAGTTGCACGCGGATTACGCCGTCACCGTGCGCGACAATGGCCGCGGCATTCCGGTTGATCCGCATCCCAAGTTTCCCGACAAGAGCGCGCTGGAGGTGATCCTGTGCACCCTGCACGCGGGCGGCAAATTCTCGGGCAAGGCCTATCAGACATCGGGCGGTCTGCACGGGGTGGGCGCGTCGGTGGTCAATGCGCTGTCTGATTCGATGGTCGTGCAGGTGGCCCGCAACAAGGAACTCTATGAGCAGCGATTCTCGCGCGGGCTGCCGCTGGGTCCGGTGGAAAAGGTGGGCGCGGCCCCCAACCGGCGCGGCACCACCGTAACCTTCCACGCGGATGAGCAGATTTTTGGCGCGCACCGGTTCAAACCCGCACGGCTGTTCAAATCCATCCGCTCCAAGGCGTATCTGTTCTCAGGCGTGGAAATCCGCTGGAAATCCGCCATCGACGACGGTGAAACCCCGCGCGAGGCGACGTTTCACTTTCCCGGCGGCCTGTCGGATTACCTGAGCGAGACATTGGGCAAGGCCAGCACCTATGCCGAGGCAGCCTTTGCCGGGACCGTGGATTTCCGCGAAAAATTCGGCGCGGCGGGCAAGGTCGAATGGGCGATCAACTGGACACCCTCGCGCGACGGCTTCATCCAGTCCTACTGCAACACGGTGCCCACCCCCGAGGGCGGCACCCACGTGGCGGGTTTTTGGGCAGCGATCCTGAAGGGGATCAAGGCCTACGGAGAGCTGAGCAACAACAAGAAAGCCGCCCAGATCACCCGCGAAGACCTGATGTCGGGCGGCTGCGCGCTGGTGTCGTGCTTTATCGCAGACCCTGCATTCGTGGGCCAGACCAAGGACCGCCTGTCCAGCGAAGCCGCGCAAAAGATGACCGAAGGCGCGGTGCGCGACCACTTTGACAACTGGCTGGCCGCCGATACCAAATCGGCAGGCGCGATCCTCGATTTCCTGGTGCTGCGCGCCGAGGAACGCCTGCGCAGGCGCCAGGAAAAGGAAACCGCCCGCAAGTCCGCCACCAAGAAGCTGCGCCTGCCGGGCAAGTTGACGGATTGCACGTCGAAGACCCGCGAGGGCACGGAGCTTTTCATCGTCGAGGGCGATTCGGCCGGCGGCTCGGGCAAGGGCGCGCGCAACCGGGTCAACCAGGCGCTGCTGCCGCTCAAGGGCAAGATCCTGAACGTGCTGGGCGCGGCATCGGGCAAGCTCAACACCAACGCCGAGATCAACGACCTGTGCGAGGCACTGGGCGTGGGGATGGGCACGAAGTTCAACCTCGACGAGCTGCGCTATGACAAGATCATCATCATGACCGACGCGGATGTGGACGGCGCGCATATCGCATCGCTGCTGATGACGTTCTTCTTCACCCAGATGCGCCCGATGATCGACGCGGGCCACCTCTATCTGGCCTGCCCACCGCTCTATCGCCTGACGCAAGGGGCGCGGCGGGTCTATGTGGCGGATGACGCCGAAAAGAACGCGCTGCTGGAAAAGGGCCTGGGCGGCAAGGGCAAGATCGACGTGCAACGCTTCAAGGGTCTCGGCGAGATGGACGCGAAGGACCTCAAAGAGACCACCATGGACCCCGCCACCCGCAAGCTGATCCGCGTGTCGGTGGACGAGGACATCCCCGGAGAGACCAGCGATCTGGTGGAGCGCCTGATGGGCAAAAAGCCGGAACTGCGGTTCGCCTACATCCAGGAAAACGCGCGGTTTGTGGAGGAGTTGGATGTTTGAGGGATGATGGGCAGCCCGATCACCTTGCAAGCTTCGGTCTCATTGCGACGAAAATTTACCTGGTACTTTTATTCGGTGGCCTGCCCGTTGGAGCATTCTTCGGCATCTTTAAATTGGAGCAGCTTCGACTGAATGAATTCGGTGACTTCTTTGCGGGAGCTTTTGGTCCCCTAGCAATTTTCTGGCTGGTACTGGGTTTCTTCCAGCAAGGTAAAGAACTCTAGAACAGCGTTGCGACTTTGACATTACAGGCCGAGGAACTTGCGAATTCAGTTGAGCAGCAAAGAGAACTCGTTGCGGTAACGCGCGAGACACTCGAACACGAAAGGGAAATGCTGGGCCTGTCGCAAGAGAAACGCAAGGCAGCGCTGCAACCAGATTTTCAGATAAGGTTGTACCCATGGGACCGGTTAGGTCCCAAATACAAGCACAGGCTAAAAATCATGAACTCCGGCGGAGTGGTCTCAAATTTCCAAGCAGTATTAACTTCGCCTGATGAAAGAAAGCTTGAAGTCACAACTCAATATCTAAAACCTGGTGACAACGTAAGATGTCAAAACAATGGGTTGTCAGATCCGTTTGAGGAAGGGTCGGTACTTACCTTGACTTATTTGGACAAAGATAAGGATCCTTTCGAAAAGGTCTTTTCTGTTCATACGACTAGCGAGAGTGATAATCTGGCATACGAACTTAAAGAGACA
>JBFFQZ010000180.1:0-6333 GCA_041573235.1 Sulfitobacter sp.
GATGTAGCGCGCCAGTGCCGCAAGAGCCGCGCGCGATTCAAAATTTTGACAAATGCCGACTTTAAGCGAATCACAACTTCAGCGCGGGCATAGTCACGGTGGGTGAAAATTGAGGTGGGTGGTATGACCTATGATGTGCTGGGGCCGGGTGCCCTTGACTATTTGCCGTGCCGGTATGGTGCGTCGAAGTTGCTTTTTCGCGGTCCGGAACGGGCGCTTGACGCGCCCTACGTGGCATTTTTGGGAGGTATTCAGACATATGGAAAGTTCATTGAGCAGCCATATCCGCTGAAGGTCGAGCATCTGACCGGGGTCCAGTCCGTGAACCTTGGCCTGCCCAATGCGGGCGTCGATGTCTTTGCCAACGATCCGGTGGTGCATGAGATCGTGCGCGGTGCAAGGGCCTGCGTGGTAGAAGTCCTTGGTGCGGCGAATATGAGCAATCGCTTCTATCGTGTCCATCCGCGGCGCAATGACCGCTTTCTGGATGCCGCGCCGCAATTGCAGCAGATCTATCCCGAGGTGGATTTTGCCGATTTCAACTTCACCCAGCACATGCTGGGGTGTCTGTATGCCCTCGATCCCGAGCGTTTCAAGCCCCTGCGTGCGGCATTGCAGAGAATATGGTTGCGCCGAATGCGGCGGTTCCTTGAGACTCTCGAAGGTAGGGTCGTGCTGTTGTGGATGGAACGGAATGAGCCCCCCGATGACTGGTCCGAAGGGGTGGGTCAGGGGCCGGTGTTTGTCACGCGCCCCATGCTCGACGCGCTCAGCACCGACGTGAGCGCCACCGTAATCGTTCCCGCGTCGCCCGTGGCGCGGGCACAAGGCACGGCGGGCATGCTGTTCAACCCGCTCGAGGAAGCTGCTGCACGGCAACTGCCTGGCCCGCAGGCCCATGCCGAAGTGGCCCGGGCGCTGATGCCGGTCCTCGACGCGGTGATGTGAAAAAGGCCCGCTGTTGAAGCGGGCCTTTCGTATCTTGAAGGGGGCGGGTTTCCCCGCCGCTGCTGTTACAACTTTTCGATAAGGTCCGGCACCGCTTCGAACAGGTCAGCCACAAGGCCATAATCCGCAACCTGAAAGATCGGTGCTTCTTCGTCCTTGTTGATCGCTACGATGATCTTGCTGTCCTTCATGCCGGCAAGGTGCTGGATCGCACCCGAGATACCGACCGCGACGTACAGCTCGGGCGCGACGACCTTGCCGGTCTGGCCGACCTGCCAGTCGTTCGGAGCATAGCCGCTGTCAACGGCGGCACGGGACGCGCCAACGGCGGCGCCCAGCTTGTCGGCAAGCTTTTCGATCAGAGCGAAGTTATCCTCGGACCCCACACCGCGGCCACCGGATACGACGACACCCGCCGAGGTCAGCTCGGGACGGTCGCTGGCCGCGACCTTGTCCTCGACCCAAGAGCTCAGGCCGGGGTTGTCGGCAGCAGAGATCGTCTCGATAGAAGCGGAGCCACCTTCACCGGCCGCATCGAATGTCGATGTGCGGAAGGTCACGACCTTCTTGGCGTCGAGCGACTTGACGGTCTGCACCGCGTTGCCTGCATAGATAGGACGCTCGAACGTGTCGGCATCCACCACGCCGGAGGCGTCGGAGATGATCATCACGTCCAGCAATGCCGCCACGCGAGGCATCACGTTCTTGGCGTCCGTGGTCGCGGGGGCGACGATGTGGTCGTAATCACCGGCCAGCGATACGATCAGCGCGGCAGTGGATTCCGCCAGGCGATGACCCAGCGTCGCATCCTCGGCGACCAGCACTTTTGCCACGCCGTCGATCTTTGCCGCGGCTTCACCCGCTGCGGCGGCTGAGCCGCCGGCAGCAAGAACGGTCACTTCGCCCAGCTGCTTGGCCGCGGTCACGGCCTTTGCCGTGGCATCCATCGCCAGTTCGCCATCGTTTACTTCTGCAAGGAGTAGAACAGCCATTACACAGCCCCCGCTTCTTTGAGTTTCGAGACAAGCTCATCGACCGACGCGACCTTGATCCCGGCTGCCCGCGTGGCGGGCTCGACGGTTTTGACGATCTCCAGACGGTTCGCGACATCCACGCCATAATCGGCAGGGGTCTTTTCGTCCAAAGGCTTTTTCTTGGCCTTCATGATGTTGGGCAGCGACGCATAGCGCGGCTCGTTCAGGCGCAGGTCCACGGTGATCACGGTGGGCATCGACACTTCGATGGTCTGCAGGCCGCCATCCACTTCGCGCGTGACCTTGGCCTTGTCGCCCTCGATGTTCACTTCCGATGCGAAGGTCGCCTGGGACCAGCCCATCAGCGCCGCCAGCATCTGGCCTGTGGCGTTCATGTCGTTGTCGATCGCCTGTTTGCCGCACAGCACGAGGCCGGGCTGTTCTTCGTCGACGATCGCCTTGAGGATCTTGGCGACGGTCAGCGGCTCGATGTCCTGGTGCACGTCCTCGGATGCCACGACAAGGATCGCGCGGTCCGCGCCCATGGCCAGCGCCGTGCGCAGCGTTTCCTGCGCCTGTTTAACGCCGATGGAGACCGCGACGATTTCGTCGACCTGGCCCGCTTCCTTCAGGCGGATCGCCTGTTCGACGGAAATCTCGTCGAATGGATTCATGGACATTTTGACGTTGGCGAGATCGACACCGGAACCGTCCGCTTTTACGCGCACTTTCACATTATAGTCGATCACGCGTTTGACAGGTACGAGCACCTTCATGAGCGATTATCTCCTTGGTTGCGACTCGGCCACTGAGGACCAGTCAAGAATTCTGCGCCATGTCTAACGAAGCCGCGCCGGTCAAAACAGCGCAAAATCGCCTCATGGGACATGGGGCACGTCACGTTACATGCTTTGAGGCGCAAAAGTTGCAAGAATATTTCGCGCTTGTTTCTCTCTGCGAACCCGGACGGGCAATCAGATCTGTCGCAAAGATGGTGCCCCGGTGCTCCGGTTCCGCCCTCCGGACTGACAATACGTATGGTTTGCGCGCCTTATCCGGTCCGGGTCATCACAGCCGCAAGCGTATCACCGGTTTGCGCCAGGCACCCACAACACGTCATCCTTGCCTGCGCCGTTGGCCATCCGCGCTGCCACGAAAAACCAATCGCTGAGACGGTTCAGATAGCGCACGGCGGCGTCGTTGACCGCTTCGTGCGTGGCAAGCGCTGTGGCCAGTCGCTCGGCCCGCCGCGCCACGGTGCGGCAGACATGCAGATGCGCGGCAAGCTCGGTGCCGCCGGGCAGGATGAAGCTGCGCAATGGTTCCAGCTCAGCGTTCATCACGTCGATTTCAGCTTCGAGCCGGTCGACCTGCGCCGCGACCATGCGCAGCGGCGGATATTCGGCCTCGGCGTCCTTTTTCATATCCGGGCGGCACAGATCGGCGCCGAGATCGAAAAGATCGTTCTGGATCCGCGACAGCGCCGCGTCAGTCTCGTCGCGGGCATGCAGCCGAGCAACGCCGACAAAGCAGTTCAGCTCGTCAGCCGTGCCATATGCCTCGACGCGGGCATCGTGTTTTGCCACACGCGCCCCGTTGCCAAGCGCGGTGTCACCCTTGTCGCCGGTGCGGGTGTATATCTTGTTGAGAACGACCATCTTGTCAGCCCTTGATGAAATAGACGTAGGCCACGATCAGCACGACCGCGATGAACTGCGCGATGATCCGCCAGCGCATCAGTTTGTTCGAATTGGCCTTGTTGAAGGCGCCACCACCGGCAAAGCCGCCAAGCCCGAGCATCAGAACGATGACCACCGCAATGACGGCGATGATGATCAGGATGAAGAATGGATCGGACATGTCGGGCTCCTAAAGCTTCTGTGCTAGATGTAGCGGCCCTGTTCGCCGCGGCAACCTCTTTAACGGCTCAAGATCTTGTCCAGCAGCCGGGTGGACAGGATTCGCCGTGCGATACCAGCGATATACGTCGGTGTTGTGACGTAATAACGCGGCCGGGGGCGCGTGGCCTCCAGCGCGTGGACCAGCTTCTTGACGACTGCTTCGGGCGGCAGTTCGAATTTGTCCGGGCCCGTGTCGTTGTACAGCCGCGGCGCGAGTTCGCTTTCATATTGTGCCGCGCGGGCCGAATTTTCCCAATCGATCCAACGCTCGAAGTGCTGGATGGAATTGCTGCGGATTTTGGACGTCACGGGTCCGGGTTCGATCAGGATCGGTATCACCCCGGTCCCGCGCATCTCGAGGCGCAACGTGTCCGTCAGCCCTTCCAGCGCATATTTCGTGGCGTTGTAGGCGCCGCGCCAGGGCTGCGCGACCAGCCCCAGAACCGACGAGCATTGCACGATCCGCCCGTGCCCCTGCGCCCGCATTACCGGAATGACCGCCCGTGTCAGCGTGTGCCAACCAAAGAAATTCACCTCGAATATCTCGCGGAGCGCCTCGGTGGGCAGATCCTCGACCGCGCCTGGCAGCCCATGGGCGCCGTTATTGAACACCGCATCCAAAGTGCCCCCGGTGGCCTCCAGCACATCCGCGAGGGCGGTAATGATGCTGTCGGCGTCGGCATAATCCAGTCGCGGGCTCTGGAAGCCTTCGTCGCGCAGTCGCGCACAGTCCAACTCCTGGCGACAGGCGGCAAACACCTGCCATCCGCGGGCGCGCAGGCCGTGTGCTGCGGCATAACCGATGCCTGATGAGCAGCCGGTGATCAGGATGGAGCGTTGCGACATGGGAAAAGGCCTCGTTTGGTGACGGGGCCTCAGATGCGTTACTTTGCGCCCTTTGGCAATGCGGTGGGGCTGGATCAGTCCGATGTGAGCAGGAAATCGGCCATCCAGCCCCGCTCGTACCCGTCGAGCGCCTGAACCAGCACCCAACCATCGCCGTTATCCTCGAGGATTTCAACTTCGTCACCCTGAGCGAGTTTGGCTACGACGCCGTAATTCGTGCTGGGCCCGTCGCGTACATTCACACGGATGGCGGACACGATGCGGATGTCGCCGCCCGTCAGAATGCTGACCGAAGACAGGGTGCGGTGGGTTGCGATCAAGCTGGGCAGAATGATCCGCGGTGCCTCGTTGCTCTCGAACACTTTCGCCTCGGTATAGGTCACTTTCGGTGGCGCCGACGGCTCGGCATCCGCGGTAACCTCCTTCACCGACGCGAGGCCGGTCGCTGCGGGGGGCACATCGGGTGTCGCGTCGATCCTCGTGACCGTCGCGGTGCGAGCCGGGGCAGGTGGTGGCGCGCGCGGGACCGGCGCGTTTGCCACTTGGGCGGCGACGGCCGTCGGCTCTGGCGCAGCTGCGGCCACGCGTTCGCTGGCGGGCCGAAAATCGGCGCCCCCGCTCATCTCGTACAAGGCAAAGCCCAAAAATCCGAATGTGAGAAAAATAAATGTCTTCATGATAGAAACTCCGCAAACCCATCTGGGGTCAACGCACGGCTGCCTTGATTGGTTCAGTACCAAAAAAGGCGATTCTCTTTTAGGGGAAATAACCGGAAGCTTTACACGTCACCGTGAAGACACGGTTTCAGGACAGGGTTGCAACATTGCGTTGGGTTGCGCTTGCCGGTGTCACCGGGCGCGGCTACATATCGCGCATGTCCAATACCCTTGACCCAACTGAGCCCCGCCATGCGGAAACCCGCGAACCCCTGCGCCGCGCGCTGGGGGAGCGGTATCTGACCTATGCGCTGAGTACGATCATGCACCGCGCCCTGCCGGATGCCCGTGACGGGCTCAAGCCGGTCCATCGGCGCATCCTGTACGCCATGAACCGCCTGCGGCTGAACTCTTCGGGTGGTTTCCTGAAGTCTGCCAAGATCAGCGGCGACACGATGGGCGATTTCCACCCCCACGGCGATGCCGCGATCTATGACGCGATGGCGCGTCTGGCGCAGGATTTCAACGTCCGCTACCCGCTGGTCGACGGGCAGGGCAATTTTGGCAACATCGACGGCGATAACCCGGCCGCCTCACGCTACACCGAGGCGCGGATGACCGCCGTGGCCGAAGCGTTGCTTGAAGGTCTGGGTGAGAATGTCGTCGATTTTCGAGACAATTACGATGGCCGCCTGACCGAACCGGTGGTGCTGCCCGCGCAATTCCCCAACCTTCTGGCAAATGGCTCTTCCGGGATTGCCGTGGGCATGGCCACGAACATTCCGCCGCACAACATCGCAGAGCTGTGCGATGCCTGTATCCACCTCATCCGCACGCCGGATGCGCGCGATGACACGCTGCTCAAATACGTGCCCGGACCGGATTTCCCCACCGGCGGCGTGATCGTCGAGCCGCCCGAGAATATCGCGACCGCCTATCGGACCGGCAAGGGCGGTTTCCGTCTGCGGTGTCGCTGGGAGGTCGAGGATCTGGGCCGTGGGCAGTGGC
>JBFFQZ010000181.1:0-6320 GCA_041573235.1 Sulfitobacter sp.
CCACGCAGTCCTCCCATTCGCGGTGGAACAAGAAGCGCGCGCCGAGAACGCCAAGGGTGAAACAGATCGCGGCGCCTGCGTAAAAGCTGATCAAAAGCCCCGCGTTGATCGACGCGCCCAGATCGAGGTTGGCGATCGCCTGAAACAAGAGGCACGGCACAGCAAAGCTTTGTGCGAAGCGCAGCACGCCGTCGATACCCGCAACCGGGAAATACCCCCGCCAGACAGAGACATAGCCAAAACCGATGACCAGAAAGACCGGCAAGATGACATCGATGAGGGTTTGCATGTGGCTGCTGCTCGGGCTCGGGGTGTTGCGTCTGCGTATACCCCCGGTGACCGGGAGAAAAGCCTAGACTTCGAAGGTCAGCTGCATGCCGTCGAAGGCCGGGGTCACATGGTCGGGTGTTTCTTCCAACACGGTCCGGTAATCCAGATCGTTGTGCATGTTGGTCAGCACGGCCTGCTGCGGCGACAGCTCTTCGATCCAGCCGAGAGTCTGCGCCAGGTGGCTGTGTGTGGGGTGCGGATCACGGCGCAGCGCGTCGACGATCCAGCAGCGCAGGTCCGTCAGGTAGGGGCGCGCGCTGTCGGGCAGGGTCGCGACATCCGGCAGATAGGCCACGTCGTTCACCCGGAACCCCAGTGCATCCATGCTGCCGTGAGGTACGGTGAAGGGGGCGAAGCGCAGCGTGCCGCCGGCGCCTTCGATCTCCACATCGCCATCAATCAGGTTCATTTCGAGGATCGGTGGATAATGCGACCCCTCGGGCTGAATGAAGGCATAGCCGAACCGCTCCATCAGCGCGTCATGGGTGGGGCGGTCGGCCCAGACCGGCAACCTGGCGCGCATGTTGATCACGATCATCCGCAGATCGTCCATCCCGTGTACGTGGTCGGCATGGGCATGGGTATAGATCACCGCATCAAGCCGCCCGACCCCCGCATCCAAAAGCTGGCTGCGCATGTCAGGGGAGGTGTCGATCAGCACGCTCGTGGTGCCCTCATCGCTGATCCGCTCCACGAGGATCGAACAGCGGCGCCGGTTGTTCCTTGGCTCCTGCGGGTCGCATGCGCCCCAGAAGCCGCCCAGCCGCGGCACCCCTCCCGAAGAGCCACAGCCAAGGATGGTGATGCGCATCCGGGCCATCAGGTGCCCCCCCCGTAGGTGGCGACCTTGGTGAACAGGCGTTCGAAATTCGCCTCCGTGGTGGCGGCGAAGGTGGTGTAATCCACGCCGAAGGTCTCGGCGGCGCGGCGGGCGGTATGCGCGGTATAGGCGGGTTCGTTGCGTCTGCCCCGATGTGGCGGCGGGGCGAGGTAGGGGCTGTCTGTCTCGACCAGGATGCGGTCAAGCGGCGCGCTTGCGAAGATATCGCGCAGTTCCTGCGATTTGGGAAAAGCGGTGATCCCCGACATGCTGAGGTAGAAGCCGAGGTCAATCGCCGTGCGCGCCAGCGCGGCGGAGGATGAAAAGCAGTGCATCACACAGGAATACGCGCCGACGCGATGTTCCTCGCTCAGGATCCGGGCCATGTCTTCGTCGGCGTCGCGGCTGTGGATGATCAGCGGCAGGCCGGTCTCGCGCGCGGCGGCGATGTGCACGCGCAGGGATGTCTGCTGTGCCTGCGCACTTTCCGCGGTGTAGTGGTAGTCAAGCCCGGTCTCGCCGATGCCCACCATCTTGGGGTGCTGCGCGATTGAGATCAGCTGCTCAACCGTCGCCATCGGCTCTGACGCGACGCTCATCGGGTGGGTGCCCGCGGCATAGAACACGGGGCCATGGGCCTCGGCGATGGCCCGCACTGTTGGCTCGTTCTTCAGCTTGGTGCAGATGGTGACCATGCGCGCGACCCCGGCGTCGGCCGCGCGCGCGATCACAGCAGGCAACTGCCCGTCGAAATCAGGAAAGTCGAGGTGGCAATGACTGTCGGTGATGAGGGCTGTTTCGGTCATGGAATCCGGGGGCTAACGGGGGGCGGCATGGGCGATTTTCATCAGGGTATCTAGGACCAGCGCGGCAGGGTCAAGGTTGACCGCGATGCCGTGGCGCGCGCGCGCGCCCACCTCGGTGGCCCGGTCGGCCCAGATCCGCGCCTGATGCCCCGAGGGCGACAGCCGGGCAAGGATCTCGGCCTCGCCCTCGACCGCTTCAGGCTGCGGCGGCTGTCCGGTGGCGCCGGTGCGCGCAAGGCGGCTCAGCAGCAGGTCGATCAGAACGAACAGCAGATCGCGCTTTGCCTCACCGCCACGTGCCGCAGCTCCTTCGGCGAGTTTCAGCGCGCGGGGACGGTCCATCCGGGGCAGGGTGCCCATCAGGCCGATCAGGTCGGCGTAAAGCGGCTCACCGCCCAGCAGCGACAGTCGCATGGCCCCGCCCACCGATCCGCCGGAAAGTGCCGTCAGCCCGGCGGCGTTCTGCGCTTCCACCCCGGCCTGGGCCATCGCCTCGCGCACCTCGGTTTCACTGAGCGTGCGCAACGGCAGGGTCCGGCATCGCGAACGGATGGTTGGCAAGAGACCCGATGGCTGATGGCTGATCAGCAGCAAAAGGGCGCGGGCGGGCGGCTCTTCGAGCATTTTCAGCAGGGCGTTGGCGGCCGTGGTGTTCATCAGGTCGGCGTCGTCGATGATCACCACGCGGTAGCCGCCATCCGGGGCCGACATCTGGAAAAATCCGTTCAGCGCGCGAATGTCGTCAGCGACGATTTCCTTGCGCAGTTTCTTGGTGTCCGGGTTGATGGTGCGGGTCACGTTTCGAATGCGCCCTTCGCCCCCCGAGGCGATGCGCTGCGCGACAGGATGGTCGGGCGCGACATGCAGGCTCGTGGCGGGGTCCGGTGCAAACATGCCACCTGCGTCCGATGCGGGCATGGCAAGCAGGAAGCGCGCGATGCGCCAGGCAAGTGTCGCCTTGCCGACGCCGCGCGGCCCGGTCAGCATCCACGCGTGGTGGAGCCGTCCGCTGTTGAAGGCATCGACAAAAGCCGCTTCCGCCGCGTCCTGGCCTATCAGGGTGGCGGTATCGCGCGGGTGCGGCGCACCATCAAGGCGCTCTGGCTGTGGGGAGGCATCATCGCTCATGCTCAATCGTTTAGCCGGGATTGGCACGGTTGAAAATGGGGTGTGAGCGGAAGGCGGAGTGGCACGGCACTGCTTACGGGATCAGTCGCAAGGTGTTGCAGTGCTTCATCGGTCTGGGCGCGGGCATCGGCCATATCTGGTCACAGGTCACACCTGAGCGCATAACGCCGCCGCATGGATCGGAATTTTTCAAAAATTCCGGCTCGTTTTTTTTCAAAAAAAACGTCTACTGCCGACAGCGGAGTGCGTCATCCACGGCGCATCGGATGTCCGCGGCGACGGCATTGACGTCCTGCGCGCCGTCAACGACGCGAAAACGGCTGTTGAATTCATCTGCCAGCGCAAGAAATCCCTCTCGCATGGCCTCCTGAAGGCTTGCGCCAAAATCCTCGAACCGCTCTTCGGTCCCTTGTCGGCCCTTCGCTCGTTTCAGCCCTTCGCCGGGGTCCATGTCGATCAGGATGGTCAGGTCAGGCTCGATCCCGATCATCAGATCGTGCAGCCGGTCAACAGTGCCCCGCAGATCGCCCCGGCTGAGCCCCTGGTACATCCGGGTGCTATCGGCAAAACGGTCGCAGATCACGATTTTTCCGGCTTCGAGCGCGGGCCGGATCAACCGCTCCAGGTGGTCGCGCCGCGCGGCGGTGAAAAGCAGGAGTTCGGTCTCGGCCGACCATCGGTCCGGGTCGCCCTGCAAGACGAGCGCCCGTATTTCCTCCGCGCCCGGGCTACCGCCCGGTTCGCGGGTGACCACGACGTCGCGGCCCGCCGCGCGCAGATGATCTGCCAGCCGCGCCACCTGGGTGGATTTGCCGGAGCCATCGATGCCCTCAAAGCTGATGAACAGCCCTCTCGTCGTCACGAAGCGTCGGGGGCAGGCCCCGCGTTGATGCGCACGATCAGATGCTTTGCCGCGGCCATCATGCGGTCCACGAACCGGTAGGGCGCGACCGAGCGGTCCGCGACGAGCGGCACCCGCCGCTCCGGCAAGCCCTCCGGACGTATGATCAGCTCGGCCAGAACATCGCCCTTTGCGATCGGCGCCCGGACCGGGCCGGTGTATACGACCTCTGTCTTGAGCGGCTCTATAGGATTGGTCGGGATGAGCATCGAAAGATCTTCCGAAAGCTCAAGCCCAACCGTCTGTTCGGCGCCGATCGCAACCTCGGCATCGGCAATCTTCTGACCCTGCGTGCCAAGCGTCGTTTCCGCAAACTGCCGGAAGGCCCAGTTCGCAACGGCTTCGGCCTCCTGGGCGCGCGACTGTTGGCTCGTCAGACCCGACAACACAAAGATGATACGCCGGTTGCCCTGTTTTGCCGATCCGACAAGGCCATAGCCGGCCTCTTGCGTGTGCCCGGTCTTGAGCCCGTCGGCACCGATGGCCAGGTTGAGCAGAGGGTTGCGGTTGAAACGGTTCTGCGCCTCCTTCGGGTCAAAGAGGAACTCTTTCTCGGCAAACATCGGGTAATATTGCGGGAAGTCTCGAATGAGCCTGGAGGCGATCAGTCCCAGATCGCGCATCGACATGCGGTGTCCCGCTCTTGGCCAACCGTTGGAATTGGTGAACGTGGAATTTGTCATGCCCATCTGCTGCGCGCGCATGGTCATCTGGCGTGCGAATTTGCTTTCCGTTCCGGCGAGCGCTTCGGCGATCACGACGCATGCGTCATTCCCCGAAAGCACGATAATCCCGCGGAGCAGGTCCTCGACCCGCACGCGTTCGCCAGCCTGAAGAAACATCGTGGATCCGTCATATGCCTGCGCCTCGGCCGAAACAGGCAATTCCTGATCAAGGTCAAGAATGCCATTCTCGATCGCCTCGAACGCCATGTAGAGCGTCATCAGCTTGGACATTGATGCCGGGGGCAGGGGCGCATCGGCATTCTTGGCCATCAGCACCGTTCCTGTGGTATGATCCACCACATAGGCCGCAGTGGCGCTGGTTTCAAAGGCCTGTGCGCTGACCGAAGTGGCCAGCAACGCGAGCGCGCCAAGGGCAAGTTTGAAACCACGCATGGGCAGGCTCCTTTCCGGGTTAGCTTGAAACGGCATAGGCGTCGGTGAACCCTTCGGCCTTGATGGTCGACAGGATCTTGGACCGCTCGGGTGCGTTCGTCGCAGGACCGACGACCACGCGCCAGAACGTCTTGCCGTTGATCTGGGATTGTTTGATCTGCGGGATCAGGCCTGCGCCGCGCATCTGCTTGCCCGCACGGTTGGCGTTCGCCTCGATGCTGAAGATCCCGATCTGGATAAAGGGTTTGTCCAGTGTCGACGCCGACGCGCGGACGGCGGGTTTCGGTGCGGGGGGCGGCGTCGGCCTGGCCGCGTCGATGGCCGCCTCCGCACCGGCAGTCACGGCATCCAGGGGTGCTGCGGTCACGGGCACCGGTGCCTCCATGGCGATCTCGGGTGCGGCCTCTGCCGGTTGCTGCACGGGCTCTTCGACCTTGCGCAGCGCGGTAACATTGAGCATCGTCGGCGCGCCCGCGAGGATGCCAAGTGCCGCCGCCGCGTCCGAGGAAATCTGAAGGCTGGGTCCCGGGATGTCGCGTTCGCGCCGGAACAACGCACCGACGACGAATTTCTCGTTGGTCTGGTTGCGGATGATCACCCGCTCGGGATCATCAACGTCCGGATGCGCGACCCAGACACCGCCGAGGCTCGGGCGCCCGTCCCAGAGACCGTCGTCCGTGACCGAAAACACCTCGGGCGCTTCCACGTCGCGCTCGATGGTCGGCCCGGAAGGCGTTGTGGCACCAGCCGTCTCACTGCCGCTCGCCCCGATTCCAGGGAACGCGAATTGTCCGCTTTCGTTGCAGCCCGCCAGAAGCGCTGCCGCAAGGGCAGGGGCCAGCCACACACCCAAAGGTCTGCGCAACCGCGTCGTCGGAAATGCTCTGAAATGACTGCTCATGATCCCTCGTCCTTGCCTGTTCAGACGCCATCTGGCGACATGGTCCGCACCGGTCGTTACGGCACGTCAATTGGTCCCTTCGCGGGCGCCTTTGACGTATCCTAGCCTGCCCGAACCAAGATGGACAAGGGACACCACAACCGATCGGCAGTTTTCCCCATCCCAAAGACCTGAATTTCCACAATTGCAGAATCGCAAAGAGACCACTAACAGATCGAACCAGCGGAGGTTTGGCAGAGTGGTCGATTGCACCGGTCTTGAAAACCGACGGGCGTGAGAGCGTCCCCAGGGTTCGAATCCCTGAGCCTCCGCCACC
>JBFFQZ010000182.1:0-6282 GCA_041573235.1 Sulfitobacter sp.
CTCGACATTCCCAAGGGCGCGCAGGTGGCGGTCAAGGCATCGACACAATCCGAGCGGCGCGCGCTGGCCGAGCTGTTGACCCGCGAGGTGCTGCCTGCGCGCGGCACCATCACTGTGGGTGGCCATGACATCAGCACCCTGCATCAGACGGTCATCGCCGCGCGCATCGGCTATGTGCAGGCGCAGCCCTACCTGTTCAGCGGCACCATCGGGGACAACCTGCTGATGTCTTTGCGCACGTCCCCCAAGACGGTGCTGTGGGACCCTGAAAGGCGCGACCGGGAGGGCATCGAAGCGCGCCGTTCGGGCAACAGTCTCGATAGTCTCAAGGCGGACTGGCTGGATCCGGAGCTGGCCGGGCTCAACACGATGGAGGACATCGAAAGATGGTGGTTCCAGCTGAGCCTTGTGCTGAACACGGACGAGGGGATCATCCGGGGCATGCTCGGATCACGCATGGACCCCGAGCGGCATCCCGAGCTGGCCGCCAAGATCGTCAGCCTGCGCGACGAGGTTTGCGAGCGGTTGAAGGAAAAGAACCTAGACAAGGCGATCTATCGCTTCGATCCCGAAACCTTCAATCCGGCCATTCCTCTTGGCGGCAACCTCTTGTTTGCCTCCCCGCGGCGCGACATCTCGCAGCAGAACCTGGTGAACGAGCGGCAGTTCCTGGCGATGATCGTCGAAATGGGTCTGGCCGAGCAGGCCATCGCGATCTCGCAAACGTTGGTGGAAATGCTGCACCAGACCTTTGGGCGGGACGGCACGTCGCATCCGTTGTTCACGGCGCTGGGCATCGAAGAGGAGCTGTACGAGCAATTGGTCGATATCGCCAATCGCCGCCGCACCCACGGTGACGGCGCATTGGACGCGGACGAATTCGCGCTGCTGATGACGGTGCCCTTCGCCTTTACCGCCGAACAGATCGGTCCGGCCTTCCCCGAAAGCTTCAAGGCCGAGATCCTCGAGATCCGTCGTACCAGTGGCGCGGCCCTGCGCGAGAGGGCGGCGGATATCTTCATCCCGGTCACGCCCGAAAACTACCTGCCGCGGCTGACCCTGCTGGAAAACCTGATCTATGGCCGGGTTTCGGCCATGGCGGGCATGCAAGAAGACCTGATCGTCGATGTCGTGTCCGACGTGCTGCGCGATCACGACCTGCGTATGCAGGTGGCCACGAACGTATTTGATGTGCCGACGACCATCGGCGGCACCAACCTGCCGCTGTCGATCCACGAACGCGCGGCCTTTACCCGCGCGGGCATCAAGAAGCCCGATCTGCTGATCTTTGACAAGGCGCTGGCCGGCTCCGACAGGGCCGCCACCCGCGAACGGCTGCGCGACCTCATGCCGGACACGACGCAGATATTTCTCAGCGACAGCTTCGAAGAACACGACAGCTTCGACATGTATGTCGAGATCATCCATGGCCGCGTCGACGGTGTTGACCGGACGAGCCGCCCCGAGGACGAGCAGGATGTGTCCGACGATCTGCGCCGCAAGCTGGGCGTGATCCAGCGCAATTCGCTGTTCCGCGATCTCCAGCCGCGGGCCCAGCGCCTGCTGGCCTTTGCCGCGCAATGGTACACCGCGCCCGCGGGCACGAGGATCTTCAGCACGGGCGATCCTGCCGATGCGGCCTACCTGTGTCTTGAAGGCAAGGCGGAACTTTCCATTGTCGATGACGCGGGCAGGCAGCAGCACCTGTCGACGATCGAGCCGGGCCGGGTCATCGGCGATCTGAACGTCATCCTCGACAGGCCCCGACAGGTCAACCTGACGACCCTGGAAGACACCCGTTTCCTGCGTCTGGGCGCCGAAGAGTTCCGATCGGTCATCGAGAACGACAGGACGGTGCTGCTGAGCCTGCTCAAGGCGGTCGCAGGCAATCTGGCAGGGGCTGCTGATCGGATCCGCGGGGCGCAGATCGAACCCCCCCGCGACTCAGGCGCGCTCCCGCCGTCGACCGCAACGGAGCCGACCAACTCGTGAAAATCTGGCCTGAATATCCCGCCCATGAATTTCACACGGTGGCGGCCAAGCCCCGGTCAGAGCTGTGGCGTTTGCTGCTGGGCGTTGTCGGGATCGTATCGCTGTATCTGGCGCTGGCCCTGATCTATCAGCAGGCGATCGTCACGATCTGGAGCGACGAGCCGGGTTTCAGGTATGAGCTGATCACGGGCAGCAGCCCGCGCGCGATGTACGCGCTTCTGTTCAGCTTTGGCCTGATCACGCTGAGCGTGTTTCTGGTTGTGCAGACCCTGCACGGGCGTTCGCCGCTGAGCGTAATGGGGCCGTTGATCCTGGCGGTGCCGCAATTCATCAGGGTCACGGCCATGCTGGTGGGCCTCGGCGTGCTGCTGATGGTCCTGCCGCCCTATGGCTATGGCGAACCGCTTGTGCCCGCGCTGGCACCGGGCCTGTGGGGGCTCTTGCTGCCGTTCTCGCTGGTAGCGGTCTTTGTCCAGATCAGCGCCGAGGAAATCTTCTTTCGGGGCTACCTTCAGCAGCAGCTTGGCGCGCGGTTCCGGTCTCCGCTGGTGTGGATGGTATTGCCGTCGACGCTGTTCGCCATCGGTCACTATCAACCATCCGAGGCGGGCAGCAATGCGGTGATGATCGCCCTGTGGGCCGGTCTTTTCGGGATGCTGATGGCGGACCTGACGGCACGGGCGGGAACGATAGGGCCTGCTTTGGCGGTGCATTTCGTCAACAATGCATCCGCGATCCTGATCACCTCGCTGCCCGACAGCCTGGGCGGGCTGGCGTTGTTCCACACGCCTTTCGGGATCGGCGACGAAGACACCCTGCAGGCCTGGCTGCCGGTGGATTTCGCGCTGATGCTGGTGAGTTGGCTCGCGGCGCGGGTGGCGCTGCGCTGTTGATTGCAATTCTCGCGCAAGCCCATTATTTGAAGGGCAACGCAACGGTAAGGGCGCGCTATGAACTGGATCAACAACTATGTCCGGCCCCGGATCAATTCGATCTTCTCGCGCCGCGAGACGCCTGAGAACCTGTGGACCAAATGCGATGAATGCGGCACGATGCTGTTCCACCGCGAGGTTAGCGACAATCTCAATGTCTGCACCAGCTGCGGACATCACATGCACATCACCCCGCGGCACCGCTTCAAGGCGCTTTTCGATGGCGGTGTGTTCAATGAGGTGAAGGTCCCCGCACCGGCCCCCGATCCGCTGCATTTCCGCGATCAGAAGAAATATCCCGACCGCCTGCGCGCCGCACAGAAAGACACCGGCGAGGCCGAAGCGATGCTGGTCGCGAGCGGCGACATCGGGCGTACGCCGATCGTTGCATGCGCCCAGGACTTCAGCTTCATGGCGGGTTCCATGGGCATGTACGTGGGTAATGCGATCATCGCGGCGGCCGAGGAAGCGGTAAAGCTCAAGCGACCGCTGATCCTGTTTTCAGCAGCCGGCGGGGCGCGCATGCAGGAGGGGATCCTGAGCCTGATGCAGATGCCGCGCACAACCGTGGCCGTGCAGATGCTGAAGGAAGCCGGGTTGCCCTATATTGTGGTACTGACCCATCCGACAACGGGTGGGGTGACCGCCAGCTATGCGATGTTGGGCGATGTCCATATCGCCGAACCAAACGCGCTGATCTGCTTTGCCGGACCACGCGTGATCGAACAGACCATCCGCGAGAAGCTGCCGGAGGGGTTCCAGCGGGCTGAGTATCTGCTGGATCACGGGATGCTGGACAGGGTCACGCCCCGGCCCAAGATGCGCGATGAGCTGATCGTGATCACCCGTATGCTGATGGGCCTGCCGCCTGCCGTGCGCGCCGATCTGCCACCGCCCGCCGAAGTCCCGCATGAACTGTCGGACGAAGATGAACCGGGCACCGCGTCAGGCTGAAGCCGTGTCGCGCGAAGTGGGGCCTTGCCCGCTTAACGGGAATTTAACTTGAATTTGACCTGTATTGATCTGCCCTCAAAAGGAAGGTCCCCTGCGTGAGCACACCCGCCTCTGACGTCATCCTTGAACGGATGATGGCTCTGCACCCCAAGATCATCGATCTCACGCTTGACCGGATGCTTCGGCTGCTGGAAACGCTGGGCAATCCGCATGAACACCTGCCCCCGGTGATCCACATCGCTGGCACCAACGGCAAGGGATCGACCCAGGCGATGATCCGCGCCGGGCTCGAGGCGGCGGGCAAGGTCGTGCACGCTTATACATCGCCCCACCTCGCGCGGTTCCACGAACGCATCCGGTTGGCCGGGACGCTGATCGACGAGGACGCGCTGGCGGCGGTTCTGGACGAATGCTATGCAGCCAACGGACCTGAAAGCATCACCTATTTCGAAATCACGACCTGCGCGGCCCTGCTGGCCTTTTCGCGCACTCCGGCGGATTATGTCCTGCTCGAGGTCGGGCTTGGGGGGCGGCTGGACGCGACCAATGTGATCGACACGCCCGCGCTCACGGTGATCACTCCCGTTTCCGTCGATCATCAGCAGTTTCTGGGTGACACCCTGCCGCAGATCGCGGGCGAAAAGGCGGGCATCATCAAGCGCCGTGTGCCCTGCGTTGTAGGCCCGCAAGAAGAGGTGGCGCTTGCGGTGATCGAGGCGCGCGCGGCACGTCAGATGGCCCCGCTTACCGTCTGTGGGCAACATTTCCATGCCACGCGCGAGGCCGGGCGCATGGTCTATCAGGACGAACACGGTCTTCTGGATCTGCCTTTGCCAATCCTGCCGGGCGCGCATCAGGTGCAGAATGCAGGCACCGCGATCGCGGCGCTGCGGGCGCTGGGCTGCGACGAGGCCGCCTGCGAAGCGGCCGTGACGCAGGCCGAATGGCCCGCCCGGATGCAGCGCCTGAAGACAGGCCCGCTGGTGATCGCTGCCGGGCAGGCAGAGCTGTGGCTGGATGGCGGGCATAACCCGGCAGCGGGTGCCGCGTTGGCCGATGTGCTGGCCGAACTGCCCGACGTGCCGACCTATCTGATCTGCGGGATGCTCAATACCAAGGACATCACCGGATACCTTCGGCCGCTGGCGGCGCATGCGGTCGCGCTGCATGCGGTGTCGATCCCCGGAGAGACGGCAACCCTGCCTGCGGCGACCACTGCGCAGGCGGCACGTGATGTCGGGCTGGAAGCGCATGAGGCGCAGGACGTGCAAGGCGCGCTTGAGGCGATTGTCGCGCAGGCCCCGCAGGCGCGGGTCCTGATCTGCGGATCGCTGTATTTGGCGGGCAATATCCTGCGCAGCAACGGTTAGGGGCCTGTCAATCATATTGCGCGATGCTGCCACCCATCCGCGGGCAACGCCTGCGGAAAGCGGAGGTGTGCATGACCCGGAAACCCCTGATCAGAGACGGCCAGCCTCACGAAAGCCCTGCGCGATGCGCAGTTGCCGCAAACAGCTTTTCGCGCCACAGGCAGACCACGCTTCGCGTTGGCGCCTTGAAGCGCGAGTTGATTGCAAGTGCGCTGGCGCTGGGCATCGGGGCCACCGGACTCTGGAGTTTGAGGGACATTCGGGCGCCCTACCACCCTGAGCCCGTCGCCGATGGCCTCTCGTTCCGAGACGAAGATGTCGGCCCCGGCGGCGTTGCGATGGTGAGCTTGCGCAGGCGATAGGCGGGGTTGGCGCCTGCGGATCTATCCTTCGGGTGTCCGCGACTGACCCCAGTCTGTGCTTTGCATCTCACGCAGGCGCGAGGCGGTACGCTCGAACTCGAACGTGCCTTCGCCCTCGAGATAAAGCATTTCGGGCACCGCCGCCGCCGAACAGATCAGCGTCACCTGCGCCTCGTAGAGAGCGTCGATAAGCGTGACAAAGCGCTTGGCCTCGTTGAAATTGCTGCGTCCGAGGCTGGGAATGTCGTCGAGCATCAGCACCTTCACCGCTTCGGCCACCGCAAGGTAGTCCGCAGGCCCCAGCGGCTGGCCGCACAGATCGTGAAACTTTGCCCGCCCCACACCACTGCGGAACCGGGGCAGCACCACGTCGCGCCCCTTGACCCGCAGGGTCAGGGGTGTGTCGGCACCACCGGTCAGATCCTGCCAGACAGCCTCCATCGCGGCGCGGCTTTGCGCGTTGACGGGGGTGAAATAGACCGGGCTGCCCGCCAGACGGTCCTGCCGGTAATCTGTCGGGCTGGCCAGTTCATGGACGACCATGCGCGCCTTGATCAACTCGATGAAGGGCACGAACAGATTTCGGTTCAGCCCATGCTTGTACAGATCGTCAGGCACCCGGTTGGATGTCGTGATCACAACCACACCGGCGGCAAACAGCGCCTCGAACAG
>JBFFQZ010000183.1:0-6257 GCA_041573235.1 Sulfitobacter sp.
AGCATCTCTGCGGCCACAATCACCAGCCATGCAATCCCGATCGAAATACGCATGCCCGTCAGGATCGTCGGCGCAGCGGCAGGCAAGATCACCGTAAAGGCGGTGCGCAAAGGGTTCAGTTCGTGTGTCCGGGCCACATTGACCCAGTCTTCACGCACACCTGCCACGCCGAATGCTGTGTTGATCAGCATGGGCCATATTGAGCAGATGAAGATGACGAAGATCGCGCTGGCTTCGCTGTCCTGAATGACAAACAGGGCAAGCGGCATCCACGCCAGCGGCGAAATCGGACGCAGGACCTGAATGAACGGGTTCAGTGCCTTGTAGGCAAGCGGTGACATGCCGATCAGAAAGCCAAGCGGGATTGCGATTGCGGCGGCAAGCACATAGCCCACCAGCACCCGATAGATCGAATACCCGATCTGGATTCCGATCCCCTTGTCGTTGGGGCCGGCATCGTAGAACGGATTGCTCAGCTGCTCCCAGGCCTTGACTATGACCTGGCTCGGTGGCGGCACGCCCGCCTTGGGCGCACCGCCACCTGTCAGCCGTTCATATTCGGTCAGCTCTCCCACCGCCTTCTGGGCGGGAATGGCGGCCTCCCAGACAAGGAGGCCAACCGCCAGGATAAGGATCGACAAGAGCGCGGCGCGCATGTTGAGCGACAGGGTGGGCATGGGTCAGCCTTTCTTGATTGCAAAGCTGTCGACATAGGCCTCGGGCGTCGCGGGATCGAACGTCTTGCCCATGATCATGTGCGACTTGTAGGTGACGTCGGGCGCGGAATACCCCAGATCCTCCATCACCTTCTTGCAGTCGGCGG
Source organism: Sulfitobacter sp. (assembly GCA_041573235.1). Lineage (GTDB taxonomy): Bacteria > Pseudomonadota > Alphaproteobacteria > Rhodobacterales > Rhodobacteraceae > Sulfitobacter. The sequence goes on from JBFFQZ010000183.1 coordinate 824, forward strand.
CCAGATAGACCTGCTCGGCCACGCCCTTGTAGTCGACATCGCCTTCGATATAGCCCCAACGCTTCATCTGGGTCAGGATCCATACGCCCATGGAGTGCCACGGGAACGGGTCGAAATCGATCCGGTCCGGCACGCGTTTGACCTCTCCCAATCCGTCGGCGTAGGTGCCGGTCAGGACCTGTTCGATCACCGTTACCGGCTGGTTGAGATAGTTGGTGGGCGCGATGGCCGACGAAATCTCTTTTCGGTTGTCTGGGTTCGAGGCGTATTGCGTGGCGTCGATGATCGACTTCAGCAGCGCGCCGTAGGTGTTCGGCAATTCGTTTGCGAAGGACAGCGGCGCGGCGAAGGCACAGCACGGGTGGCCTTCCCAGATTTCCTTGGTCAGGATGTGGATGAAGCCGATGCCTTCGTAGACCGCGCGCTGGTTGAACGGGTCGGGCGAAAGGTAACCGTCAAGGTTCCCCGCGCGCAGGTTGGCGACCATCTCTGGCGGTGGGACCACGCGGATCTGGATGTCGACGTCGGGGTCCAGCCCGAATTCGGCAACGTAGTAGCGCAGCAGGAAATTGTGCATCGAGTATTCGAACGGCACCCCGAAGGTGAAACCTTTCCACTGGCTCGGATCCCGCTTGTCGAGGTGTTCGTTGCTCAGGACGATGGCCTGTCCGTTGATGTTTTCAACGGCGGGCATGATGTAGGGTTCGGCCACGGAACCGGCGCCCAGCGTCATGGCAAGCGGCATCGGCGTCAGCATGTGGCTGGCGTCATATTCACCGGCCAGCGATTTGTCACGCGCAACGGCCCAGCCTGCCGTCTTGATGACCTGTGCGTTCAGCCCGTAGCGGTCGTAGAATCCCAGAGGTTCTGCCATGATGATCGGCGTCGCGCAGGTGATCGGAACGAAGCCGATGTTCAGATCCTTCTTTTCCGGGGGCCCAAGATTGTCGAGGATCGCGGCCTTGGCCTCGTTCAGCGGAAACACAGACGCCAGTGCGGCAGCCATGGTGCTGCCGCCCATCATTCCCATGAAAGAGCGGCGCCCGATGTCGCTTTGGCCGAAAACCGACCGCACGATCGCGCTTTCAACCGCGCGCTCAAGCATCCCTTCCGATGTGGAGAGATCAATGCTGTCTTCTTTCTCCACAGCCGCTGTCACGCAGCTGTGACAACCGCAGTCGGCGCCATGCCGCAGATCGGTCTTGGACGAAAATGGATTTCCCAGGCTCTTGATTGTCATCGTTCACTCCATCGCTGATTTGAACCAATCCTGCAGGAGTGGCGGCGTCTTCAAAATGGGCATGGGCAGAAAAATGAATTTCATTTTAGTTGTTTTAATACAGTGTGTTGCTGGCAAATTTTGCACGTCGCTTGTTACGAAAAAACGTAATTTACGAATTTTCGTATTGCGTCCGTGCGCCTCGCGCGCTTCACTTTGACGATGGATGATTCACCTTCGATCTATGATTCCCTGCTTGCCGGGGCGTTTGGTCCCACGCTTGTCGTCGACCTGAAATCCGACCGGATTCTGGCGGCAACGCAGGATGCGCATCGCTTGCTGGACAATGCCGATCTGGTTGGTGCGCGGATGGCGCCGCATATCGCCGGGGACTTGACCCAGATGATCGTTTTCGTCGATGAGGTCTTTCACCGGTCCGAGGCATGGTCGCGGCGTGTCGCCATGCAGACGGCGCAGGGCGAGGCACTGAATTGCGAATTGAACGGACGCGCTCTGACGCTTGAGAGCGGCGACGCCCTGTTGCTCAATATCGTCGATCTCGATGCGCTTGACCGCCATGCACAGCAGGCCGAGGCCGCAGAGATGTACGGCGGCGGTATCCTGGAATGGCACCGCGCGCAGGCGTTCTTTTCAGAGCTGGAGCGCCAGAACCAGCTGATCCTGAATGCCGCGGGTGAAGGGATCTATGGCGTGAATGCGGACGGCAAGACGACATTCGTCAACAGGGCCGCGCAGGAAATGCTGGGCTGGACCACCGAGGACCTGCTGGGGCGGGACATTCACCAGATGATCCACCACCATCACCTGAGCGGTGAAGTCTATCGCTCGCAGGAGTGCCCGATCTATCAGTCCTTCCGCTTCGAGCAGGTCAACAGGATCGAGGACGAGGTGTTCTGGCGCAAGGACGGACGCCCGATCCGCGTCGAATATATCTCGACCCCGATCTACGAAGGGCAGGTTCTGGTAGGGGCCGTCGTGATCTTTCGCGACATTACCGAACGCTGGGAGAACGAGCGCAAGCTGCGCGACGCCATCGCCGAGGTCGCGGCCTTGCGCGATCGCCTGATGCAGGAGAATGCCTATCTTCAGGAGGCGATCAACATCGAACGGGCGCATCACGACATCATCGGGCGCTCTCCCGCGGTGCGGCAGGTCATCTCGCAGATCGAACTGGTGTCCGTGACCGATGCCAATGTGCTGATCACCGGGGAAAGCGGCACGGGCAAGTCGCTGGTTGCCTCGGCCATCCACAACAACAGCGGGCGCAGCCGCAGGCCGCTCATTCACTTCAAGGGCGGCGCGGTGTCTGCGGACATGATCGAGAGCGAGCTTTTCGGCCATGTGCGGGGCGCCTTCAGCGGTGCCATACGGGACAAGCCGGGCAAGCTGGAGCTGGCCCATGGCGGGACGCTGTTCATAGACGAAGTCGCCGATATTCCAATTGACCTGCAAGGTCGACTTCTGGAGGCCTTGCAGCGCCGCGCCGTCACCCGCATGGGCGACGACCGGGATCGCGCACTGGACCTGAGGGTCATCGCCTCGACCAACCACAATATCGAACGTGAGGTGCAGGCCGGTCGCATGCGCCAGGATCTGGTGCTGTTCCTGAATGTCTTTCCTATTCACTGCACCCCGCTGCGCGAACGGGCAGAGGACATTCCGCCGCTTGTCGCCCACCTGCTCAAGCTTGCATGCAAGCGGTTGGGGCGGAAAGAGCCGGTCGTGACCGAAGGCATCATGCGCAAGCTGCAACAATACGATTGGCCGGGAAACGTGCGTGAGCTTGCCAATGTGATCGAACGCAGCGCCATCGTGTCGCAGACGGAAAAGCTGATGGTCGATATTCACAACCCGGCGGCAGCGGTGGTGCGCAGCACATCGACGCTGCTGACCGAAGCGGACATCGAACAGATCCGCATCGCGAACACGATCGCCTGCATGAAGGAGGCGGGCGGCCGCGTCTCGGGCCGGGGTGGTGCTGCGGCCTTGTTGGGCATCCGGCCCACGACCCTGTATTCTCGCCTGAACAAGCTGGGCCTGTCGTCTTCGGATTGGGCCTGAGCCTTAGGTATCCCGCCTTTGCCGACGCCATGCAGATCACGTCAGAAGTGGACCTCAAGGCCCGATTTGGAACTACAGCTAAAAGTCCGCCACGCGGGCGTTCAGCGCAGCTGCGCGGGCGCGTATTTCAGCAAGACAGGTACGACAAGCTCTTCTTCGTCGACCAGATGACGGTTCAGCAGCGGATCAAAGTCGTTCAGGGACTTTTGCAGGCCCGCGATGGCCTTCTGGAAACCGTTCAGGTCGGTGTCAGGGGTCTGTAATACGGCATTGGCGCCATTGGCCAGACCGTGGAGGATACCGTCAAGCGCATGGTGATCCTTGTCCAACAGGTCGAACCCCTTGGATACGCGCTGGTCCAGGGCTGCCATGACCGGAAAGTAATGCGCGTCCTCGATCTGGTGGTGGCCGTGCAATTCGTTGATCAACATACCGCCAAAACGCGACAGGCGCCGCTTGTAGCTGTCCGGGTCCAGCGCCCTGTCCAGCACCAGATCGGCGTCCTTTGTCAGTTCCGCCATCAGGCGGCGAAACATCAGGTGACGGTCAAGCCAGAAGGAAATCAGCTGCGAATAGTTGGGATGCGCAGCCCATGCGTCGCGCGGAAATTCCTTGACCAGCACGCGCAAGGCATCAGGCAGGCCGTCCCGGTCGTTCAGGGTCAGGATCAGTGTCACATGCAGGTCCAGATAGATATGTTCAAACCGGGCGGGCTCATCGTCGGGCACCAAGGCCCGCGGCGATGCGGACGCTATGTCGAAACGGAAGTAGTTCGTTTGAACCGCAAGGCAAGCAAACAGGGTCTTCCGCGAGTGTCCAGATCCCGGAACACAAGACCTAAGACGATACGGCGCCGGTCCGGCTCAGTGGGGCGCCGTACCGGGGTCGTTCGTGCGTTCACTGGTCTGGCTGATGTGGGTCAGGCCGGTCTGGGCCATGGCGATGCTCATTTCATCACTCAGCACCTCCCACAGCCGGTTCAGCCCCTGCGCGCCGCCCGCGGCAATGGCAAATTGCAGAATGCGGCCGAAGAACGTGAAATCGGCGCCCGCGTGCAGCGCCTTCAGCGCATCCTCGCCGGACCGCAGGCCGCTGTCATAGAACAGTGGGAAATCGGCGCCAACAGCGGCGCGGATCCGCGGCAGCACGGTGATCGGGGCAGGGGCGCTTTCCAGCTGGCGCGCTCCGTGGCTCGACACCTGAATGCCGTCCACGCCCGCCGCCTTGAGTTGTACGGCGTCCTCGACGTCCAGCACGCCCTTTACCACCAGCTTGCCCGGCCACATGTCACGCATCCGTGCCAGCGTGTCCCAATCGGCGCGCGCCCGGCTTTCGGTGCGGTCGAACTCGTATCCCGGCATCTCGAAATTCGCCATCGTCGGCTTGCCGGCGAAAAGCGAGGACAGCGACCAGCGCGGGTGCAGCGCGAAATCGATAAACTGGCGCGGACCGATCTTGAACGGCATCTTGAAGCCATGGCGCAGCTCGCGCGGGCGGCGGCCCACTTCGGGCACATCAGCAGTCAGCACCAGCGTGGTATAGCCCGCGGCGCGCGCGCGCTCGACCAGCTTGAACGTGCCGGTGCCATCACCGCTGAAATAGATCTGGAACCAGGCATGGCCCTGCGCCGTCTCGATGATCTTTTCGAGCGGGGTAGAGGCCACCGTGGAAACCCCGTGCGGCACCTTGTAGCGCGCCGCGAGCCGCGCCAGCATCAGGTCCGCGTGCGGGCCCGACAGATTGCACATGCCCATCGGCGCGATGCCGAAGGGGCGCTCGGCGGATGCGCCGAACAGCGTGGTGGCCAACGACCTGTCACTGACATCCCGCAAGATCCGGGGGCGCAGCGTGATCGCGTCAAGTGCCGCGCGATTGCGCGCGGCACCTGTTTCGGCACCTGCGGAGCCGTCGATGTAATCGAACACCATCCACGGCAGACGGCGCCGGGCGAGCCGCCGCGCGTCCTCGGCCGAATGTATGGCGTCGGCGCCCATCAGCCCGCGACAGCCTTCATGAAGCGGTCTCGGATGATGACGGGGTCCATTGTGATGACGGGCAGCTTGATGTTTCCGCTGTCGCATTTGCATACGATCACGGTCATTTTGCCGCCGTCGATGGCGTCTTGCAGCACGG
>JBFFQZ010000184.1:0-6245 GCA_041573235.1 Sulfitobacter sp.
CTTCCAGGTCCGTCCGAAGAGGTTGAAGTCGTTGACGTAGGCCGAGCCGAGGTTGGCCTGCAACGTGTTGAAGATCACGCTCAGCGGAATCTCCTGGCGCTTGGCCTTGACCCGGTCCACGTCCACGTAGATCTGCGGCACGCCAGAGCGGAAGGTCGTGTTCAGCGCGGTCAGGACCGGGTTCTTACGGCCCTCGGCGATCAGATCCATCGCCGAGGCCTGCAGCATCTCGAACCCGACGCCCCCCCGGTCCTGGACCTGCATCTCGAACCCGCCGACGGTGCCCAGGCCCTTGATCGGCGGCGGACGCACGGCACAACCGGGCGAAGTCAGCCTTGCACACCATGGCGTGCTGTTCATGGATGAATTCCCGGAATTCCCGCGCAACGTGCTTGAAACCCTGCGCCAACCCATCGAAACAGGCGAAGTAATGATTTCGCGCGCCAACGCGCATGTGAAATACCCTTGCAAATTCCTGCTGATTGCGGCGGCCAACCCCTGCAAATGCGGTTACCTGTCTGACCCGGCGCGGGCCTGCGCGCGCGCGCCCGGGTGCGGTGAAGATTATCTGGGCCGCATCTCTGGCCCGCTGATGGACCGCTTCGATCTGCGCGTAGACGTGCCGCCCGTCGCGTTTACGGATCTGGATCTGGCACCGGCCGGTGAAGGTTCGGCAGAGGTGGCCGCACGGGTCATCAGGGCGCGTTCTGTGCAGCTGACGCGCTTTGCCGACACCCCCGGCATGCTGTGCAACGCAGATGCGGAAGGCGACATGCTGGATCAGATCGCCACGCCTGACACCGAAGCACGCGCCATGTTGTCGCGCGCGGCCGAACGCTTCAACCTCTCGGCGCGTGGGTATCACCGGGTCCTTCGGGTGGCGCGTACAATCGCCGATCTGGACGGGTCGGCAGATGTCCGCAAACCGCATGTGGCCGAGGCCATAAGCTTCCGGCTTGCCAGTCTTGCCGTTGCCTGATCCGGTCGGGCATTTTGCGAACCGCATTGAGCGCCTCAGGCAGGTTACGGAGTAAACACTGAAAGCGCCGAACCCTTGAAATATCACCAGCGAGACGCGGAACCGCGAGGCACCTGCCGATCAAAGCGGCGCCCCATTGCCGGTGATCCCCACCCTTCGGCGTCAGATAAAGCAGTGCACGTCGCAGACGACCGGCCAACCAACTGCCGGACGCCATCTTTCATATTTTCAATACGTTATCAGCTTTTCATGCCGGACCGTCCTGTCCGTTGGGACAGATGACCGGTCATTTCGCGCGCTTGGCCTCGATGACCTCCCAGATCTTCGCCGCGACATTCACACCGTCAAAACGTTCGAGTTCCTGAATTCCGGTCGGAGATGTCACGTTGATTTCTGTCAGATAGTCACCAATGACGTCGATCCCGACGAAAATCTGGCCCTTCTCCTTCAGCACCCCGCCAATCCGCGCGCAGATCTCCAGATCCCGATCAGTCAAACCCACCTTCTCGGGCCGACCGCCCACATGCATGTTCGACCTGGTCTCGCCCTCTGCGGGCACCCGGTTGATCGCACCTACGGCCTCACCGTCAACAAGGATCACCCGTTTGTCACCTTTCGAGACATCAGGAAGGAATTTCTGCACGATCAGCGGCTCTCTCGAGAAACCCGTGAAAAGCTCATGCAGCGAACTGAGGTTGCGATCGTCGCTCGTCAGCTTGAAAACACCGGCCCCGCCGTTGCCATAGAGCGGTTTAAGAATCACATCACCGTGCTTTTCCTTGAACGCCTTGATGGTGGACAGATCACGCGCAATCGTGGTGGGCGGTGTAAGATCGGGAAAATTCAGCACCAAGAGCTTTTCAGGATAATTGCGAACCCAGAACGGATCGTTGACGACCAACGTCGTTCCCGCGACCCGGTCGAGCAAATGGGTCAACGTGATATAATGCATGTCGAACGGCGGATCCTGACGCAGCCAGATCACGTCGAAATCCGCAAGATCCACTTCGCGCATCTCGCCAAGCACGGCGGGGTTTCCGGGCACGCGCTGTACCTGCATGTCCTGACCGCGTGCCGTGATCCGCCCCTCCTGATAGGCGAGGTTGTCTGGCATATAGTAGAACAGCGAATGCCCCCGGGCCTGCGCTTCTTCCGCGAGGCGGAAACTGCTGTCTGCGTTGATGTCCACGGCCCCGATCGGGTCCATCTGAAAGGCTATTTTCATGCGCTTGTCCTTGCTGTTGCCTCATTAGATGGCAAAGCAATCCGTCAGGCGCAATGCCTTCAACCGTGACCGAAGGCGTTTTCGATGATTTGAGTATCGCCCCGACCGTTCACAAGCGCCACGTCAAATCGCGCTTCGGTCAGGCTCCCCCTAGGCTCACCGCTCAGAAATTCCTCGGCACAGCGGTAAATCCGGCGCTGCTGCGCGGCGCTGATCCGCTGTGCGGCCCGTTCAAAACTGCGGCTGTGCTTCACCTCGATAAAGATCAACGCCTCGCCATCCCGCACGATCAGATCAATTTCTCCGGATGTGCCGCGCCAGCGATGCCGCGCGACCGAAAAACCGCGCCGTTCATAATCCTGCGCGATACGCCCTTCGGCTGCTGCACCGGCATGATATGCCATGGCGCCACGGTGATTGCGTGTCCTGTCAGCGGAATTCATGATCCTGTGTCCTTCTTGATCAACTCAAGAGCGGTCTGGTAAACCTGCCGTCTGGGCAGCGCATGTGCCTGTGCCACCGCATCCACCGCATCGCGCATCGAAAGTTCGCCCAGCGCCTTTGTCAGGCTTTGGTTTAAGTCATCAGGATTAACAGTTCGTAAATTTCCCCGGTCGACCAATACGACGATTTCGCCCTTTGGTTTTTCTGTCGCGTACTGGGCTGCGAGTTCCGCGAGCGTGCCGCGGCGGATTTCCTCGAATTTCTTGGTCAGTTCACGACAGACTGCCGCCGGACGCTCTGCGCCCAGGGCCGCAGCTGCGTCCTTCAGCATCGCACCGATACGTTTGGGTGATTCGTAGAACACGAGGGTCGCACGAATGTCGCGCAGCGCCTCAATCGCGCTCAGACGGGCGGCTTTTGCACTGGGTAGAAAACCGGCGAAATGAAAGGCATCCGTGGGAAGCCCGCCCAGCGCCAGCGCGGTCAGCACTGCCGAGGGCCCCGGCGCACAGGTCACCGGGACGCCTGCCGCCACCGCTGCCCGGCTCAACTCGAACCCGGGATCCGCGATCAGCGGCATGCCCGCTTCCGAGGCATAGGCCACGGATTTGCCGTCCTGCACCTGCGCGATCAGCCTTTGCACCACCGCATCTGCGCTGTGATCATGCAGCGCCACGATCTTGCGTCCCTCAAGGGGAATGCCGTGGATATCCATCAGCTTGTGCAGGCTTCGCGTGTCTTCCGCCGCCAGCACGTCCGCGCTGGCCAGCACATCCAGCGCGCGCAGCGTGATGTCGCGCGCGGTGCCGATAGGCACTCCCACGAAGGTGATGCCAGGTGTCAAGTTCTGCTTATGGATATTCAACGCTGGACCCGCTTTTCGCACGCTCTATGATTGCCGTTATCTTTCGCGGGCAGACCCGCGCCAATGACTGGGGAGTACCGTTACCATGATTGCCATTCTGCGCACCATCCAAAAGCCCTTCCGGCTGTTGATCCTGCCCGTGATCGCGATGTTTCTCGCGGCCTGTGATCCGACAGCCATGGGCGGACTGGGCAGCGCAGGGGGGGCAAGGCTCGGCACGAATGCGCCTATCCAGGTGGCCCTTCTGGTGCCGCGGGGCGGTTCGGGTTCGGACGGCCTGCTGGCACAGAACCTGGAAAACGCGGCCCGGTTGGCGATTCGCGATCTCGACGGTGTTGAGATCGACCTGAGGGTCTATGACACCGCAGGTCAGGCCGACGTTGCCGCGGATGCCGCGGTACAGGCTGTCTCGGACGGGGCGAGCATCATCCTCGGTCCCGTCTATGGCGAAGCGGCGAACGCCGCGGGGCTGGCGGTGGCCGCTTCCGGTGTGAATGTGCTGTCTTTCTCCAACAATGCCAGCATCGCTGGCGGCAATGTCTTTGTGCTGGGCCCCACCTTTGACACGACCGCGAACCGACTGGTGAACTATGCCATGCGCTCCGGCAAGGACCGCATCGTCATCGTGCACGCCAATGACCTGGGCGGGCAACTGGGCCGCAGCGCCGTCGAGCGGGCGATCATCGCGAACGGCGCGACGATCGCCGGTACCGTCGACTATGCGCTGAGCCAGGAAGCCGTCAGTGCCGCCGTGCCGCGCGTCAAGGCAGCGCTGCAGAACTCTGATGGAAACGCGCTGTTTCTGACCGCCAACTCGGCAACCGCACTGCCGCTGCTTGCCGAGATGCTCCCCTCCGCTGGTATCCGCAGCACGTCGACCCAGTTCATCGGCCTGACGCGCTGGGACATTCCCGCACAGACCCTGGCGCTGCCGGGTGTTCAGGGAGGCTGGTTTGCCCTACCCGACCCTGTGGCCACAGCAGCATTCGCGTCGCGCTACACGGCTGCCTACGGCGAACGGCCGCTCGACATTGCGGGGCTTGCGTTTGACGGCATCGCCGCCGTCGGATCGCTTGCAAAATCGGGAGAAGTCACCGCGCTGAATGCCGCGGCATTGACCCAAGGCGCGGGTTTCCGGGGCGCCACCGGGATCTTCCGACTGCGCCCTGACGGGACCAATGAACGCGGTCTGGCCGTGGCCACGATCAGCAACAACCAGACCGTCCTGCTGGAGGCAGCCCCCAACGCCTTTGGCGGCGCGGGCTTCTGAGAAGCCTCGTGACCAACGCCCCGAACATTGCGCTGGACGCGGCAGTCACGCCGCGTCTGGTCGCGCCGCCACAGGATATTTTTGACAGCGATACCGTCGCCGCCGAGATCGCGAATGCGGCGGCGACGCAGAGCACGACTGCCGGGCTGCGCGGCGAGGTCCTGCGCATCCTGCTGGCTGCCATGGCCCGGGGCCGCGCCACCATCGCCGAACGTTTTGCCGCAGCGCCATTCGACGCGACAGCGATGACCGCCTCCTACACCTACCTGACCGACTGCGTCGTCAAGGAGGTGCTCGGGATCGCGACCGGCCACCTGGCCCCCGACACGGACGGATCCCCGAAAGAGATGCTTTGCGTGATCGGCGTCGGCGGCTACGGCCGGGGCGAAATGGCGCCGTTTTCGGATTTGGACCTGCTGTTCCTGATTCCGTCGAAAATCACCCCCTGGACCGAAAGCGTGATCGAAGCGGCGCTGTATATTCTGTGGGATCTCAAGCTCAAGGTCGGGCACTCGAGCCGGACAATACGCGAATGCGTGCGCCTGGGGGCAGAGGATTTCACGATCCAGACCGCCCTGCTGGAACACCGCTTCATCACCGGCGACGCGGCACTTGCCGCGAAACTGGACGAGACGCTGAAACGGGATCTTTTCGCCGGATCGGGGCGCGAATTCATCGAGGCCAAGCTGGCCGAGCGCGATGCGCGTCACCTCAAACAGGGCCAAAGGTACGTCGTCGAACCCAACGTCAAGGAGGGCAAGGGCGGGCTGCGGGACCTGCAATCGCTGTTCTGGATCGCGAAACACATCCACGGCGTCGAACATTCCGCCGATCTGGTGACCGAAGGCGTGTTCCGGGCCGACGAGTACGAAACCTTCAAGGAGGCGGAGAATTTTCTCTGGGCGGTGCGCGGGCACCTGCACCTGCTGACAAACCGCGCCACGGAGCAACTGACCTTTGACATGCAGGTGTCCGTGGCCGATGCGATGGGATACGAGGACCGCGAAGGTCGCCGCGCGGTCGAGGTCTTCATGCAGGCCTATTTCCGCCACGCCACCGCCGTCGGCGACCTGACCCGGATCTTCCTGACCAAGCTTGAGGACATGCACGTCAAATCCGAACCGCTGCTGGAGAAGATCTTTCGCCGCAAACCCCGGATCAAGGAAGGCTATGTCGTGGTGCACAACCGCATCGCAATCAATGACGATGCGAAATTCCTTGCCGATCCGCTGAACATCTTGCGGCTGTTCGAAGAGGCGCTGCGCACTGGCATGCTGATCCATCCCGACGCCATGCGCACGGTCAAGGCGAACCTGCATCTGATCGACGACACGGTGCGCGCCACCCCCGAGGCGCAGCGCGGGCGCGTCGAGCCCGCCGCAACGCGCGGCCAGGGCGTCGCGCAGGGGCTCGACCAGCCCGCGCTCCACGTCACCCAGGAAGGCCAGGGTCAGGTGCAGCC
>JBFFQZ010000185.1:0-6215 GCA_041573235.1 Sulfitobacter sp.
ACGCACCGCTGAACCTCTATGACGTCAACAACGTGATCGAATGTTCCGCGATGGAAAACTACGTCGCGCAACTGTCGCGCAGCTCTCTTTTCGGCTCGACCGTCTTTGCCTTTACCATCCGCAAGATCGCTGAGTATCACAGCACGCTCAGCCCCGCCGAGTTCAGGTTCCTGATCGAGGATGTGGCCGAGGTCATTTCCGATACGCTCTCCGGGCGCCAGTTCCTGATGTCCTACTCCGGCAACGGCACTTTCGTGTGCATAACCGAAAGCGGCTGGCGGCCCGACATGGAGCGCCTGACCGATCACGTGAACCTCTACCTGAACCGGGCCCAGATCATGTCGAACGATGGCGTCGAACTGCACCCGCGCGTAAGCACGGGTGCCGCGATTCGCCTGGTGTGGAAATCCGGCGATCAGATCATGAACGCGCTTGGCCAGGCACAATCCAGCGCCGAAGATGCGGCTGACGAGTTCGAGCGCCTGAAAACGGACTTCTTTCAGGTAGGAAAAACTGCATGAACGCTTTTGTTCCGCTCGAGATGCCCGGGCTGGAAAAGATCCGCGCCAGGTTTGTCGAGATGCTGTCTGACCGCAAAGTCAGAATCGCGCAGCACGCTCTTGCCGCCTGGGACGGTGAAAGCGCAGAGGAAATCAACGCGAACCTCGAAGCCGCCAAGAACATCCTGCATAAGATCGCCGGAACCGCGGGGACCGTCGGGTTTTCCGATCTCGGGACCTGCGCACATCTGTGCGAAGAGGAAATCATCGCCCACCTCGAAGGCGATTACGCCGACCTTGCCATCTGCCCCGGTGAAATTATCTGGCGCATCGACAGCTTTGTCGCCGCCTGCACGAAGATCACAGACTAGGTCTGCAAGCTGCCGCCCCCAAGTCTCTGAAATCACGGTCCTGACATCTTGCCGCTGTGGCCCAAGACAGCCAAGTGTCGGCAGCTCCCGACCAGCGGACATTTCTCGGGTTCACCGGCACTTGGGTCAGATCGTGTTTGCCGTCTGAACTGAGGCGCCGGGACAAGATACACCTCCCCCCCCCGCGCAGCACGCGCCAATCACGCCTTCATCGCACCCTTGATCTGGCCAGAGAGCGTCATTGGATCAAACGGCTTGCTGATCACCTCAGCAGCCCCCATGGCGCGCAGTTCATCCAGTTCGGATTCTTGCGCGCGCGCGGTCATGAAAACCGCTGGCGTGCCCACCAAATGGGTCATCTTGCGCATGTGCTGCAACGTCTCCTTGCCCGTCATTCCGGGCATCATCATATCCAGAAGAATGACGTCGGGCGAAAATGCCCGCGCTTTTTCAAGGGCCTCTGGACCGGATTCACATTGGTGCACTTCAAACTCACCCGACATTTCCAACGAGAGTTTGGCGATCTCGCGGATATCCGGATCATCCTCGACATGCAGCAGTTTGATCATGTGTCCTCCTTGGACTGGCGCAGGCCGCGCCGTGCGGTGTGCAGGGTCGATTTGCGGGCTCTCGCCCTCATCGACTTTCCTCTGCGGCAACCTGAATTAATACATCGTACCGACCTGTTCAGCACGCTCGTCTCCTACTGTGCCACTCAAATCCTCAACAATTACTTAACAGATGCCCAATCCCTGCCCCTTAACCGGGGAACAGTAACACGGGCCGCAAGGAAACAGCCAACGCCGAAAGCAGTACCGATCTCACCTGGCAGACGTGTGGCACGAGGCATCGGCTTCAAGTGACCGTTTTGTTTGCCTGGCCTATTGTTGCGAACGGCTATTGCGTGCCGGATTGCCAGAGCTGACATCTCGGAATGTACGGCCTGAAAATCCGGCGACCGCCCCGTCTAACTTGTCATCCGCCGCCGCGGCTTCACGTTCTGGGCAACGCTCTTTTCGGCCTGATCGACGATCATTTCTATCTCGACCTGCGATTTGGTCAGGGACAGCGCCACCCGTGGATCATCGGTCGCGGCGGTTACCGCCGACAGAATGATAACGCAAGCATCCGGATGCTCCGCGATTGCTTCATCCAGAAACACGCCAGCAGATCCATCGGGCAGCGTCCAATCCATTAGGATCACATCCCATGCTTCGAAACCGACCACCCGACGTGCCTCAGCCAGGCTGCCCGCATGCATGACGTCGGCCCTTTCGCCAAATCCCGCCTCGATCACAGCGGCGAAATCGCTGTCGTCTTCGACGTGCAGCACGCGCAGCCGCTCGGGTACCGGAAGGGGCACCACCGACAAATCCTCCTTCGCGGCCAGCGCGTCGTCCTCGACCAGAGGACAGGTGAACCAGAACACCGTAGCACCGCCCGGATTGCTCTCAAACCCGATGCGTCCGCCCTGACGCGCCACGATCTGACGCGTGATGTTCAGGCCCAGCCCCGTCCCCCCCTTCGAGCGCGTGTCAGAGCTGTCCGCCTGGGTGAAGGCATCGAAAATCTGATCGCGAAAGCTATCCGGAATTCCCGGCCCGAAATTCTCGACAAAGACAGTGGCCACATCGGCGCCCCGCTCAACCCGCAGGGTCACACCGGTTCCGGGATCCGAATATTTGCAGGCATTCGAGATCAGATTGGCCAACACCTGCTTGGTTCGGTTCACGTCAATATGCACCGTGATTCCGTCGGCGGGTGCCTCCACCGCAAGCAGATTGTCGTGCTGCGCGGCAAAGGGCTGCATCTCGGTGATCGACGCCTTCACGAGGGTGTCGATGCTGACATTTTCAAGCTCGAAAACCACCTCCCCGGAAGAGATCTTTTCAAGGTCCAGGATGTCATTCACGATCACCGTCAGCCGGTCGGCGTTGACCCGTGCAATTTCCAACAGGCGTGACGCGCTGGTGGACATGTTCTTGCCATCGGTTGCCCCCAGCAGACCCAGCGCGCCCTTGATCGAGGTGAGCGGCGTGCGCAACTCGTGACTGACGGTGGCCACGAATTCACTCTTGATCTGCTCGACCTTCTTTTGGTCCGTGATATCGACGACCTGGGCGATGTACACGTTTTCGCTGCGGTTCTTGTCATAGGTCCAGCTGACGTTGAACAGGCCCCAGCGTTCCTCGCCACTTTGGGTCCGAATACGCATCTGGCTCTGAAAGGTCGTGGCCTCGCCGGTCTCGAGGATCTCGCGCAATTCACGCGCCATCTGGACATAATCCTTGCGCGTCACGAGATCCGACAACCGCTTCTTGCTGCGCAGCGCCTGAGGCGCAAAACCGCACAGCTTTGCGAGCGCGGTGTTCACGTCGGTGAAACTTCCTTGCTCGTTCATCAGCGCCATACCCACCGGCGCATCTTCGAGAACCATGCGAAAGCGCGCTTCGCTGACCTCCAGCGCATTGCGCGCGTGGCGCAGATCGGTGATGTCAGTCTGGGTGCCGACCAACCGGATGGCCCGCCCCTGCGCGTCCCGCTCCACCGCTACGCCGTCAGAGTACATCCACCGCCATTGCGCCCCGAACCGCACCCGATACTCGGCCGTCGTGCGGTTGGTTTCGCCGTTGATGCAGCGCCGGTTCGCTTCGACCAGGTCGGGCAGGTCGTCGGGATGAACACGCGCCAGCAAGGTAGACTTGAGATCACAGACATCGGGGCCCCCTTCGGCGCCCATGACCTTGCGCCAGGTGTCCGACACTTCCAGCTCACCCGTGCTCAGACACAGCTCGAAAATGCCGATCTCGGCACCGGCAAGCGCGATGTCAAAACGTTGGCGCACCAAGTCCAACTGCTGGCGGGCGGTAATCTGTTCCGTCACATCACGCAGGATCGCGGTGGTCTGCGTCGTGCCCTCGGCGCAGCGCCAGTCATTCGTTTCGACATCCAGAAGCAGCCGCGTGCCATCCTCCAGGATGCCTTGCGCATCATACCCCTCATCTGCCCCGTTTTCCGGCAGAAGCCGCACGAAAACATCGAACCGTTCACCAACCAGCCGCTCGGTGGGGCGCTTGAACAGGACAGCGGCAGCAGCATTGGCAAATATGATGACACCATTCGCATCCAGAACCATCACGACAGACACCGTCGTGTCGAGCAACGCGCGGTTTTCGTCCTCTCGGGCGCCCAGTTGCCGCGCCCGGTGCGCGGCGACCTGCGCGAGCGCATCGCTGCGCAGGTCGGTGTATTTCATCGACAGCCCCAGCAGCGCCGTCAGCATCAGCCCGACGAGCATCAGCGCATGAGGCAGATAGCTGGCAAAGTTGGCGTCAAACGCAGGCGTGCTGATGAATTGCAGGTGCCAGATCCGGCCATAAAGTTGCAGGTTGTAGCTTTCCACGTAGGCTCCCTGGCCGCCGGGCGCGTTGGCGCTGCTGAAAAACAGGGTCGCGGCATCGGGCTGAGGGCCATCATAGACACGCAGGCTATAGTCCCGCCCGAGGGCCGAGGTGATCTCGCCAAGGACCTGACTGCCGATGAACGGGGAGACAACCCAACCCAGAAAGCGTTCTGCGGTTTCCTGATCGGTGTCCAGGTGCATCTCGTGAGTATGCACAGCACGCACCAACTGAAAACCCGATTGTTCGACGCCCAGATGCTCCAACGTGACCAGCGGCGTAAGTATCGGCTCGCGCGTTTCGCGCGCCAGCGCATAGGAGATCCGCCGACCAGCGTCGGACGCGGCACCCTGGCCGATCATCGCTGCGCTGCCCTCAAGCGGTGCCATGCGCGTCACGATCAGCCTCCGGGCTGCCGTGTCGTCAGTCGTGACCGTGACCGGGCGCCCGTATTGTTCGGAGAGCGTGGCTTCGAGCCCCGGCACCGCTTCGGCAGGAACCTCCCTGACGAATGAGATGCCGATCGCACCCGGAAAATTCCGCTTCAGATCAAGGCTGCTGACGTACTCATCGTAATCGCGCACCGATACCGTCTCTGTGACGCCGATATAGGCCGCCACGCCGGTCAGGATCTGCGCGTAATTGTCGATTCGTGCATTGATCCGCTCCATGCTGTCGACGGTCATGCGACTGAACTCGAAGCGGGCGTTCAGCCTTTCGTCGTTGCGGGCATACAGGAACAAAGCCGCGCTCATCAGCAGGCTGGTCAGCACCAACATAAGGCCAATTCTATGCGACAACATCCATCAGCCCCTTACACGAGTCTCGAATAGCCATTTCAGGCTATTGAACGGCCTCATTGTCATCGGAAACCCGCGACCCGCCTTGGTCGCTCTTGCAACAGCAAAGCCTGACCCCGCCACACCAGAAAATTTCTCTGAACAACACATCCTTTCAAAGCAGTAAGGGGCAAACGTTAACAAAGTCTGTATGATCTGCCGGAAATACCCCCGTGCGCTGGACCGGGGCGCATGTCGGGAAAAAGATCGCACGATTTGACGCAAATTTTTCCGGATGGCGTCAACAGCAGACCCCGCGCAGTCCCCATTGGCGCCTCGCGCGATACTGACATTGTTGAATTTCCGAAGGCCCGTACGGCAGTGCGCCGCTGCAAAGGCGTCGACGGTCGCGTGTCTAGAGTGCGCGCATCAACAGCGCCAGCGACAGCGTCAACACGACACCGCCCGCCGCGACCTCGATCACGGGCATGATCCAGCTCAGCGCCGAAACGCTGGCGAGGCTGCTCAGGATGCCACCGCGAAAGCCCGCCGCCGCGATGCCAACTGCCACGGTGACAGACGCGGTGCCCAGCGCCATCGCAACAGCACCCGCCACGCCTGCGACGGGAATGCCCATCTGCCAGGTGATGATCAGAACGAACAGCGCACCGGTGCAGGGCCGGATGGCTATGCCACCGATCAGCACGGCCGCATCGCGCAGGCCATGGGCCTGCTGCGCCTCCTCCAGCGACGGCCCGTGACGGTGACCGCAGCTGCTACAGGTGTCACCTGTCCCTGCATGGGCATGGCCCCGCGTGATCCCAGCGCGGCGCAGACGCCACATCCCGCGCCACACCAGCCACAGCCCGATCCCGGCAATCAGCGCATAGCTCAGCGGTGCCAGCGCCTGTTCCGCCGCCCCCACCATCCGTTCACGCGTGACGTCGAACAGCCACAGCCCGCCATAGGCCAGAACGATCGCCGTCACCGCCTGACCCAGGCTTGAGGCCAGCGCAATCAGTGACAGGCGCACGACCGGCACGGACCGGGCCAGACCATAGCCCCCGACCAGCAGTTTGCCGTGCCCCGGCCCCACCGCGTGAAAGAACCCGTAGGCAAAACAGCTCGACAGCAACAGGGCCATTGCCCCCGGCTCTCCGCCGC
>JBFFQZ010000186.1:0-6173 GCA_041573235.1 Sulfitobacter sp.
GTGCTGGCCTTCCTTCAGGACTACCAGCAACGGTTCAACCGCACTCAGGCCTTCACAAAGCGCCTGCTTGAGCTTGACCTGCTGCGTCCCATGGAAGCGCAATTCAGCCTGCCCTCGGGTGAGCGTCAATCACTGTCGGGTTTTCAGACCGTGGACCGCGAAAAGCTCAAGGCCGTGTCGAACCAGGATCTGGGCAAGATGATGCGCACGGATGAGCTGGAATGCATTTATCTGCACCTGTCGTCACTGCGGCACTTCGGCTCGATTGCCGAGCGGTTCTCGATGGATGGCGATCTGGCGGCTGTGGCTCCGACAGCGGCGGCACCTGCCGCTGAAGTGACCGCAGAGACCACTGACGATTCTGGAAAGAAATCCGCACAATCGGATGCCTGACCTCGCCATGAGGTCGGACACAGCGCAGCGTGCCGGAACCTTCGGTGCGCTGCATCTTCCGCCGGTCACACTTTATCCCGAGCGGCCCGAACCTCAGCATCACTGGTTGGACCCCGCTGAAAAAGCGCTGCGGTTCTTGGGCGAACGTATGTCGGCCCCGGTGCTGCGCCTGCGGCTTCGGATGCTGCTGTGGCGCACTCTGGCGCGCGCGCGTGGGGTGGCCGATCTGAACGATGCGGCCCTTGCCGCGCGGATCCTGCGCGCGCGCGCTGCGATCCGCCGCCACGGCATGACCGACGCCACCGTCGCCGAATGTTTTGCGCTGATCCGCGAACAGGGGCGCCGGACGCTGGGGCTTTACCATTACCCTGTTCAGCTTCTGGGGGGGCTCGCGATGATCCGGGGCAGCGTGGCCGAGATGGAAACCGGCGAAGGCAAGACGTTCACCGCAACACTCGCCGCCGCCACCGCCGCCTGGGCCGGATTGCCGGTGCATGTGATCACCGTCAACGACTATCTCGCCGCGCGCGACGCGGACACCATGCGCCCGCTGTACGAAAAGCTGGGGCTGACGGTTGGCGTGCTGAAGCACGGGCTGCCGCCCCCCGAGCGCCGAGCGGTCTATGGCTCGGATATCGTCTATGCCTCCAACAACGAGGTCGCATTTGATTATCTGCGCGACCGGGTCAAACTGGGCGGCCCGCCGCGCTCGCTGCACCTGAAATTGTCCGGATTCCTGCGGCCTGAAAAAACCGACGACAAACCCGTGATGCGGGGGCTGCATTTCGCGATCGTAGACGAGGCCGACAGCGTGCTGATCGACGAGGCGCGCACGCCGCTGATCCTGTCGCGCGAAACCGATGCCGAGGCCGAACGGATCTGGGCCCAGACGGCAACGCAGCTGTCGCGCGCCTTGTTCGAAGGGCGTGATTATCACGTCCGCCGCACCGAGCGCCGTATCGACATGACTGACCGCGGCCTCAAGACGCTTGAGCGGTTGGGCCAGAACCGTGGCGGCATCTGGACCAACCGCATCCGCCGCGAGCAAGCGGTGCGTCAGGCGCTGACCGCGCGGTATCTGTTCGACAAGGGCGACCATTATCTTGTGCAGGACGGCAAGGTGGTGATTGTGGATGAATACACCGGCCGCGTGATGGCCGAGCGCAGCTGGAACGACGGGATGCATCAACTGGTGGAGTTCAAGGAAGAGGTCGAGGTGACGGCCCGCAAGGATGCAATGGCTCGCATCACCTACCAGCGCTTTTTCCGGCGCTACCGGCATCTGGCCGGCATGACGGGCACCGCGCGCGAGGTCACGCGCGAACTGTCCACCGTCTATCGGCTCAACGTGGTGTCGGTGCCGACCAACGCCCGCTCGCAGCGCCGCCGCCTGAAGGAAAGGATCTTTCCGACTGCGGAGCGCAAATGGCAGGCGATTGCGGATCGCGTGGCAGAACTGCACGCGCAGGGGCGCCCGGTATTGCTCGGTACAAGATCGGTCGGTGCGGCAGAGCGGGCGACCGAGGCGCTCAGCGCCCGCGGTCTGCCGCACGATGTTCTGACCGCTAAGGACGACAGCCAGGAGGCTGAGATCATCGCGCGCGCGGGCCAGTCGGGGCATATCACCGTGGCCACGAACATTGCGGGCAGGGGCGTCGATATCGATCTTGGCCCTGGCGTCGCGGAAAAGGGCGGCCTGCATGTCATCCTGTCGGAGCGACACGATTCCACCCGCATCGACCGCCAGCTTGAGGGCCGCACCGCGCGCCGTGGCGAGCCGGGCTCAAGCGAGGCGATCCTGTCGCTCGAAGATGCGCTGTTGCTGGCGCAGGACCGCCCCACCGCCCGGCGCGTCGCCCGTGTGGCAGGCCCCTTTGGCCACGCCCTTGCCCGTCGCCTGTTCCGCGAGGCCCAGCGGCAGGCGGAACGATCCCACGCCCGCGCCCGGCGCATTCTGCTGGATCAGGACCGCAGGCTGGGCACCGTCCTTGCGTTCTCCGGCAAACCCGAATGAGGAATATCACCATGCGTTGCCTGCTTGCTCCTGCCCTGGCGCTTTGCTTCGCCGCCCCCGCTCAGGCCGAGATGTTCGATTGCGTCATCACCCCGTCCAACGTCGTGCGTGTCGGCAGCCCGGTGTCGGGTCTACTGGACGAGGTTTTCGTCGATCAGGGCGATCTGGTCAAACCCGGCCAGCGCCTCGCGACGCTGCGCTCCGAGGTCGAGCGTACGAGCATCGAGGTGCTGGCGCTTCAGGCTGACAGCGCCGCCGAGATAGAGGCACAGCAATCGCGCCTGACGCTGAGCGAAAAGCGGTTGGAGCGGGTTCAGAAAATGGTCAAGAGCAACGTGGCCACCCGCGAACAGCTGGAAGCGGCGGAGGCCGAGACCGAAGTGATCGAACGCGAGCTTGCCATCGCCGAAATGCGCCAGCAGGTTGCCCGGCTTGAGCTTGAGCGCGCGCGGCGGCAGCTGGCCCAGAGGGAGATCATCAGCCCGATCGAGGGTGTTGTCATCGAGCGCCGCCTGTTCAGCGGTGAATTCCTGCACCAGGAATCCCATGTCGTCACCCTGGCCCAGATCAACCCGCTGCGCATCGAGGCCTATCTGCCCGTCAGCTTTTACGGCGACGTGGAGCCGGGCATGATCCTGACCGTCCATCCCGACGCACCTGTCCAAGGCGTGTTCGATGCGAGGGTTGACGTGGTGGACCGTGTTTTCGACGCGGCGTCGGGCACCTTTGGCATCCGGCTTGAATTCGCAAACCCCGATCTTTCCGTCCCAGCCGGTCACCGTTGCAGGATCGAGCTGACGGCGACAGGCCAATAGACCAGCATCGTCAGAACGGGCGCATGCGTACTGAGCAGCCGATGCAAGGGGTGCGTCGGCGGACCTTCCCCGG
This sequence comes from Sulfitobacter sp., assembly GCA_041573235.1. Taxonomy (GTDB): domain Bacteria; phylum Pseudomonadota; class Alphaproteobacteria; order Rhodobacterales; family Rhodobacteraceae; genus Sulfitobacter. The sequence goes on from JBFFQZ010000186.1 coordinate 3,296, forward strand.
ATTCGAGCGTGGCCTTTACTGTCGTGCCGGGCTGCCTGCTAAAGAGCGATTTCGATCAAGCGGGGCCCGGCATCCGACACACTGTCCTCAAGTGCTGCGGCAAGGGCGTCGCAGTCTGTCACGCGACATGCATCGACGCCCATCGAACGCGCCATCTGCACCCAATCCAGCGCCGGACGGTCGAGCGAAAGCATGTCGATCGCCCGCGGACCGGGGTTGCCCACACCGACATTCGTCAATTCGCCACGCAGGATCTGATAGCTCCGGTTGGCAAAGATCAGCACGGTGATATCAAGGTTTTCGCGTGCCATCGTCCAGAGCGCCTGAACGGTATACATGGCCGAGCCGTCGCCGGTCAGGGCCATCACCTTGCGGTCGGGGCACGCGATCGCCGCGCCGATGGCCGCGGGCATGCCATATCCGATGGAGCCGCCGCAATTGTTCAGCCAGGTGTGTTTCGGCGCGCCCCGTGTGACAGGGAAAAACGCGCGCCCCGTGGTGACGGATTCGTCCACGACGATCCCGTCTTCTGGTATCGCGCGGGCAATCAGCGCGGCCAGGCTGTCGAGCGTGATGGGCCCCTCGGGCTGGTCGGGCAGCTTGCTTTCGGCGACATGCGCGGGCGCTGTATCACGCGCGCCTGTTGCGTCGCACAGGGCGTTCAGCGCGCCACCCAGATCCGCACCCGCCTCAGCCAGCTTGAGGATTTCGGTGCCCGGCTGGGTCAGGACCGCAGGTTTGCCTGGATAAGCGAAGAAACCGATGGGCGCTCGCGCGCCGATCAGGACGACGCGCTTGTAGGGTTTGAGAACTTCCAGCGCGATGTCGATGGGATAGGGCACGCGGTTTATCACGACCCGGCCCGCGCCGCGCTCCATCCGGGCGTTGGCCCATTCGGACAGGATCTTGCATCCGGTGCGGGCCGCGATCCGGCCCGCGATCTCAAGGTTCGCCTCGGTGAGCGCGCCACCCCCGAGCAACAACAGGCTGTCTGGCCCGGCCAGTGCGGTCGCGGCATCGTCGAGCAGGCTGTCGTCGAATGCGGCGGGTGCAGGGCGTTCGAGCGCTGCGTGGGGAACGCCGCCTTCTGTCCATGCGGTATCGCTGGGCAGGATCAACGAGGCGATCTGTCCCGGCGCGACCATCGCGGCCTGCACCGCTTCGGCGGCATCGCGGGCCACGGTTTCGGCCGAGGGTGAGGTGCGCACCCAATGCGATACCGGCCGCGCGATCCCTTCGATGTCGGATGTCAGCGGCGCGTCCAGCGCAATATGGCTTTCGGCGTGCTCACCGATGATGTTGACCACGCCCGAGCCTGCCTTTTTCGCATTGTGCAGGTTCGACAGCCCATTGGCCAATCCCGGCCCCAGATGCAGCAGCGTCGACGCGGGCTTGCCCGCCATGCGCCAATAGCCATCTGCGGCCCCGGTGGCGACACCTTCTTGCAGGGCCAGCACCGACCGCATGCCGGGGATGTGATCCAGCGCGGCGACAAAGTGCATTTCCGAGGTTCCGGGGTTGGTAAAGCAAACCTCGACGCCGCTGTCGATCAGCGTGTGCACCAGGCTTTCGGCGCCATTCATCGGAGGGGTATCTGTCATGTCGAAGGCTCCTGGAATTGGGTCCAATAGGGGGCGCGCAGGTCTTTCTTGAGGATCTTGCCGATGGTGCTGCGCGGCAGCGTATCGCGCAGCTCGACCGCGGACAGGCGCTGGCTCTTGCCGAGGCGCGCATTGGCGCGGTCGCGGATGTCATCGGCGGTGCTGGTCGCGCCCGCGCGGAGCACCACAAGGCCAAGGGGTGTCTCGCCCCAGGCATCGGACGGGATGCCGATTACGGCGGCGTCGACGACATCGGGGTCCGCCAGCAGCACAAGTTCAAGATCGTTGGCATAGATGTTCAGGCCACCCGAGATGATCATGTCCTTCTTGCGGTCCGACAGCACCAGAAACCCGTCCTCGTCAAACCGGCCCATGTCGCCCGAACGAAAGTACACGTCGCCCGCTTCATTGCGCCAGATGTAGTCTGCGGTCAGGTCGTCGCGGCCGAAGTAACCTGCCATCATGGTGGGGCCGCGGCCGCAGATTTCGCCGACCGCGCCCTGTGGCACCTCGCGGCCTTCGGGGTCGATCAGGCGGATGTCGTTGCCCGGCGCGGGTGTCCCCACGGTGTGCAGCTTCGTTGGGTTTTCGTCCGCCACCAGAACGGTGACACCGCCGCCCTCGGTCAGCCCATAGTATTCGATCAGCTTTCCCGGAAAGCGCGCCAGAACGTCCCTCTTGACGTCCGCGCGCAACGGCGCCGAGGTCGAGAACTTGATCCGCATCGAGGACAGATCGAAACTGTCGAAATCGGGCACGTCCATGATCCGCTTGTATTGGACGGGCACCAGCATGGTGTGGGTGATCCGTTCGGCCTCGACGATTTGGAGGTATCCGCGCGCGTCGAATTTCGGCATCAGGTGCACGGTCGATCCGCCGAACAGCGTCGGCACGAAGGCCACGATGGTGGTGTTCGAATAAAGCGGGGTCGAGATCAGCGTGCGGGCGTCGTCGTCATATCCGTTGGGCGTGACGCGGTCCATCTGCGCTGCGCGCATCGCGTGATCGTGCAGGATGCCTTTGGGGGTGCCCGTCGTGCCGGATGAATAGATCAGGTTGAACGGATCTTCCATGGCAATGGGGATCAGCGGATCGTCTTCGGCGGCCCCGTCGAGTGCGGCGTCAAAGGCCGTGAAATCACCACGGTCGAAGTCGATGGAATAGCGCGCGATTGGCAGATCCCGCACGAATCCGTCGATCAGATCGAGGTACTGCCCGGCGACGAATATCGCGCGCGGCTTGCTGTCACGCAGCATTTTCTCCAGCGCTTCGGGGGA
>JBFFQZ010000187.1:0-6142 GCA_041573235.1 Sulfitobacter sp.
CCATGACTCAGGACCTCATTTATTCAGACGATCAGGCCGCTGCCCATGATGCGGTGGCCGAGATGCTGCAGGCGGCGGGCATTGATCTAAGCGATGCGCTGCTGACGCCGCCCAAGAGCAACACCGAACAGGTGATGGCCGTCACCGGCAAGGCGGGGTCGGGCAAGACGCTGTTGCTGGCCGAGCTTTACACTGCGCTGGAAAAGGCCGGGGTCGAGATCGTCTCGGGCGACTATGAAAATAAGCGGCGCAAGGACCGCCGCACGCTGGCGATCCTTGCGCCCACCAACAAGGCGGCGAGCGTGCTGCGCTTGCGGGGGGTGCCTGCGACGACGATCCACCGCATTCTCTATACGCCGGTCTATGACCCCGAATACGAACGGATCGCCGAATGGCTCGCAGGCAGCGGTGAGCGGCCCGAGATCGAGGGTCTGAGCGAGATCGCACTCGACCGTGCCGCGGCGTTCTACGCGGGCAACAAATCGATCCCCGGCGCGCTCGCGGCAGCAGGCCTGCGCGGCAGTGATTTCATCACTGGCTGGAAGCGCCGCGAAGAACCGTTGGACATTGGATTTGTCGACGAATCCTCCATGCTCGACGACAAGCAGTTCGAGGACCTGAAGGAGATCTTTCCCACCTTGCTTCTGTTCGGCGATCCGGCGCAGCTGGCGCCGGTCGGACAATCCGGCACGATGGTCTTTGAAAAGCTGCCCGAGGGCCGGGTGATGAACCTCAACCGCATCTTCCGGCAGGAAGCGGACAATCCGATCCTCGATCTGGCCCATGCGCTTGCCGACCCGGATATCGGGTTCGAGGATTTCGAGCGGATGGTCGAGGATGCAGCAAAGCGCGACCCCCGCGTCGTCTGGGGCCAGCGCGTCGAAGTGGACCTGATGGCGCGCAGCCCGGTTCTGGTGTGGCGCAACGCCACGCGCATCCGGCTCATCAATGCGTTCCGCGCAGTGCATGGCGCGCCCGAAGACGCGCTGCTGGCGGGGGAGCCGCTGATCTGCGACGGGATCGAGCTGCCGCTGAAGCACCGTAAGAAACGGCTTGATCTGGAGGCCCGCGGTCTGATCAAGGGGGCGCAGGTGATCTACCTGGGGGCCGGGCGCAAGCCGGGGTTTTCGCGGCTGCACGTGATGGGCGCCGAGGATCCGCAGGTTTCGGCGGCGTCCATCGTCAAGATCGAGAAACCTGACGAGGAAGAGCCGTTCATCCCCTTTGCGGCCCGCATGGGCGCGACCTTTTTGCACGGAGCGGCCGTGACCATCCACAAGGCGCAAGGGTCGCAATGGCACACGGTCCAGGTCTTTGCCCCCGACCTCTACGCGGCCGCGCGTATGGGCCGTATGGAGGCCGGGCAGCCGCTGTGGAAGCGTCTTGCCTATGTGGCCATCACACGGGCGCAGGAACGGCTGATATGGGTCGTGCGCAACCGCCTGTCCAAGCCAAGCCATGGCCTTCAGGTCGATGATCTGCGCGCCGCACCTGTCGCGGCGCTGACGCTCGACCCGACAGAAGCTGAAATCTGACACCCCGCCCCCGGAGTCCGAACTCATGGCGCGGCGCGCTGTTTTGGGCGGAGCGGTCCGGGGGGCTTGGCCCTGTGCGTTTGCCCGTTGCGGGGCGTCTAGCGGCGCAGCAGGCCGAACAGGGCGGACGCGCCCCAGCCTGCGGCGATTGCGATGGCCAGCGACATGAGCCCGTACAGCAGCGACTGTTCACGGCTGAGATTGAACAACCAGCGTTCCATGCCGACCTTGCGGACGTCGATGACGGTCTCGTAATCCGCGACGACCTTGCCGCCCCGGGTCAGGAAGATGCGCGTGTCATACCCGCCCTCGGTCAGCGCCGACGGCAGGGCGACCGAGGTGCGGAACAAGGTCTGCTCTTCGATGGATACAGCGCCTTCATTCAGCTGGTAGAGGTTTGATTTCTTCCGGATGCGGATCAGCGACTCCGTGAACAGGCCCGCGTTTTCGATGTTTTGCGGTGCTCCGACAGAGCGGATGACCTGCGGGATGGTGATCTTGTTGCGCAGATCCTCGACCGCGCCGAGCACATCGTCCAGCGCGCCGGAGGTGTTGATCGCGTAAAAGCTGGGCGCGTGGTCGACCTCGACGGCGTCGGTGTTGACCCAGATCCCGAAGCGTTTGGATTTGCGCCGCACCAGCACCGGTGCAGAGGGGCCCGCCACGGTGACGATGACCTGCAATTCGGGGCCTTCGGGGATCGCGTCTTCGCGTTTGACTGCGCCGAATACGAGGATCTCGGAGCCGTCGAAATTCGTGGTGATCGACACCTGGTTCTTGCTGAGCCCCAGCACGACTTCTTCGCGTGCGATGGCCGGTGACACCAGCACGAAGCTCAGGAAAAGGAGGACCAGCGCGCGCATCAGTGACCACTCGCCGCGCCGAGTGAGTAAAGCTCGGCCGGCTGCAGGAGCAGTTCAAGCGCCAGCTTGCCGCAAACCGCGAGCACCATCATGGCCAGCAGGATACGCAGCTGTTCGGCCTTCATCTTCACGCCGATACGGGTGCCGATCTGCGCGCCGATGACCCCGCCGACCAGCAGCAGCACGGCCAGCACGATGTCCACGGTGTAGTTCGTGGTCGCATGCAGCATGGTGGTGAATGCGGTGACAAAGATGATCTGGAACAGCGACGTGCCGACGACCACCTTGGTGGGCATGCCCAGCAGGTAGATCATCGCGGGCACCATGATAAAGCCGCCTCCGACACCCATGATCGCGGCCAGAATGCCCACTGCGACGCCGACGATCAGGGGTGGGATGACCGAAATATAAAGGCCGGACACGCGAAAGCGCATCTTGAACGGCAGGCCATGGATCCAATTGTGTTTCTTGCGTTTGGGTTTCTTGCCGGACTTGATGTTCCGGATGGCGCGCAGGCTCTCGAAGAACATCAGCCCGCCGATCACCCCCAGAAAGACGACATAGCAAAGCTTGACCAGCAGATCGACCTGGCCCTGCGCCTTGAGGTAGTTGAACACCATGACGCCGAGCGCGGCACCGACAAGTCCCCCGACGAGCAGCACCGTGCCCATCCTCAGATCCACCGTCTTTCGCTTGAAATGTGCCAGCACGCCGGAAAATGACGAGGCGACGATCTGGTTGGCTTCGGTGGCGACGGCCACGGCCGGCGGGATGCCGATGAAGAACAAGAGCGGCGTCATGAGGAAACCGCCGCCAACCCCGAACATGCCCGACAGGATGCCCACGATCCCGCCGAGACCCAGCAGGAGGAACGCGTTGACCGATACTTCGGCAATGGGCAGGTAGATTTGCATACTTTTCCCTAGGCTCAGCGGGCTTCAAAATCAATGGCAGAAGCGGGGCCCGGCCTTTGAGGACCTACGCTTTTGCCGATCTGGCCTTATCGTTCCTTCACATAGGGGGCGCCGCCCGCGCGCGGAGGAATGGCTTTGCCTACAAAACCGGCAAGGATGATAACGGTCATCACGTAGGGCAGCGCGGCCAGCAATTGACCCTGCACCTTCATGCCGATGATTGATTCGATCACGTCGGGCCGGGTCTCCAGCGCTCCGAACAGCCCGAACAGCAGCGTCGCATAGAGCGCGTGCCAGGGGCGCCACTTGGCAAAGATCAGCGCCGCAAGCGCGATGAAGCCGCGCCCGGCGGCCATGTCCTTGACGAAACCGGCCTGCAACGCGGTGCTGAGGTAGGCACCGGCGATGCCGCACAGCACGCCGCAGATCGCGACCGCGGCAAAGCGCATCCCGACAACGGAGACCCCCGCCGTGTCGACTGCGGCGGGGTTTTCACCCACTGCCCGCAGGCGCAGGCCGAACCTTGTGCGAAACAACAGCCACCACGTCAGCGGCACGGCGGCGAAGGCGATGTAGACAAGGATCGAGTGCCCCGAGATCAGTTCGTGATAGAGCGGGCCGACAAAGGGCACGTCGCTCAGCGCTTCGGCAAAGGGCAGGGTAATCGGCTCGAACCGGCCATTGCCCATCAGCGACGGCGTGCGGCCGCCCTGTTTGAACCAGGCCTGCGCGACCAGCACCGTCAGACCCGCCGCGAGAAAGTTGATCGCCACGCCCGAGATCAGCTGGTTGCCGCGAAAGGTGATCGAGGCGATGCCGTGGATCGCGCTGAGCGTCAATGACGCGGCGATCCCCGCCAGCAGCCCGATCCAGACCGATCCGGTCATCGCGGCGATGGCGGCGGAAAAGAAGGCTGCCGCGAGCATCTTGCCCTCAAGCCCGATGTCGAAGATGCCCGCGCGTTCCGAATAGAGGCCCGCAAGACAGGCAAGCAGCAGCGGCGTGGCCAGGCGCACGGTTGAATCCAGCAGCTGGATCAGTGTGAGGTACATGTCCATAGCTCAGCGCTCCTTCCGCATCGTGAGAAAGGTGCGCTCAAGCGGCATCCGGACCATGTTGTCCAGCGCCCCGGTGAACAGGATCACCAACGCCTGTATCACCACGATCAGCTCCCGCGGGATCGACGTCCAAAGAGCAAGCTCGGCGCCGCCCTGATAGAGAAACCCGAACAGGATCGCGGCAATGAACACCCCGAAGGGGTGCGACCGGCCCATCAGGGCCACGGCGATGCCAATGAATCCGGCCCCTTCAACGGAATTGAGCACCAGCCGCTCCGCCTCGCCCATGACGTTGTTGGTGGCCATCATGCCGGCCAGGGTGCCGGAAATCAGCATGGTGACCATGATGATCTTGAACGGCGGGATGCCCGCGTATTTCGCCGCCGATTCCGAATTGCCATAGGATCGGATCTCATAGCCCAGCCGGGTCCGCCAGATCAGGAACCACAGGAACACGCAGGCAGCGATCGCCAGCAGAAGAGACACATTCGCGGGCGCCGATTTGGAAAAGTTGATGCCGATGGGCGCCAGCAGATCGTGCAGGGTGGGCAGGTGCACCGCCTCGGGAAAGCGCGCGGTCGCGGGGTCCATGCTGCCCTGCGGGCGCAGCAGGTTCACCAGAACATAGTTCAGCAGCGAGGCGGCGATGAAGTTGAACATGATCGTCGTGATCACGATATGGCTGCCGCGCCGGGCCTGAAGCCATGCCGGGATCGCGGCCCATGCAGCACCGAACAGCCCCGCCGCCACGGCCGCCCCGATCAGCGCCAGCGACCAATGGGGCCACGGAATGTAGAGACACGCCAGTGCGACCCCGAGCCCGCCAAGCGCCGCTTGCCCTTCGCCCCCGATGTTGAACAGCCGGGCGTGAAAGGCGATCGCGACGGCCAGGCCGGTGAACATGAAGTTCGTCGCGTAATACAGCGTATACCCCCAGCCATAGCTCGACCCGAGCGCGCCGGTCACCATCAGCTTGACCGCCGCGACGGGGTCTTCGCCGATCGCCAGGATCACCAGCGCCGAAAGGATCGCGGCCAGAACGAGCGAGATCAGCGGCACGAGGATCACTTCGGCCCATTTTGGCATGACGTCCATTCTAGGTCCCCTTGTCCGATGCGTGGGCGTGGGCAAGGTTGTGCTCAACCTCTGCCACGCTGTGCGGTTTGTCCGTGTCGGTGATGCCCGCCATCAGCAGGCCCAGTTCTTTTTCGTCGGTTTCAGCGGGCAGGCGTTCGCCCATGATCTGCCCGTCGAACATCACGGCGATGCGGTCGCTCAGCGCCATGATTTCGTCCAGTTCGACCGACACCAGCAAGACCGCCTTGCCCTTGTCGCGCAGGGCAACGACCTGCTTGTGAATGAATTCGATTGCGCCGATGTCCACACCGCGTGTCGGCTGGCCGATCAGCAGCAGGTTGGGATTCCGCTCGATCTCGCGGGCGAGCACGATCTTCTGCTGGTTGCCGCCGGAAAAGTTTTTCGCCGCCAGTTTCGGATCGGGCGGGCGCACGTCAAATCGGGCCATCTTTGCTTCGGTGTCATCGCGGATCGCGGCGTTGTTCATCAGGATGCCCGAGCGGTAGGCGGGGTCGTGGTGATAGCCAAAGGCGACGTTCTCCCAGGCGGTGAACTCCATGATCAGGCCCTCGCGCTGGCGGTCCTCGGGCACATGCGCGATCCCGTGGGCGCGGCGCGACCGCCCGTCTGAGTCCCGCCCCGAGAGCGCCAGGTGTTCACCGGTGACAATGACCGTTCCCGTGCCGTCCGCATAG
>JBFFQZ010000188.1:0-6079 GCA_041573235.1 Sulfitobacter sp.
CGGTGACCGGGTTGACCGGTGGGGCCCGGCGCATCGGGATCGAGGGCGATCACCTGACGCTGACCCAACGCAGCGCGCTGGAGACTTTCGCGCAGACCCCCACGCTGGTCGATATCGCACCCGCCACGATGCAGGCCCGAATGGTCAAATCCGCCGCCGAAATCGCCCTGATCCGCGCAGGCGCGCGTGTGGCCGACATCGGCGGGGCCGCCATCCACGCCGCCATCCATGAGGGCGCGCGCGAGATCGACGTGGCGATGGCAGGCCGCGACGCGATGGAGCTTGAGATCGCCCGCAGCCACCCCGACAGTGAACTGCGCGACACCTGGGTCTGGTTCCAGTCCGGCCTGAACACCGACGGCGCCCACAATCCCGTAACCACCCGCGCGCTGGCGCGCGGCGATATCCTCAGCCTCAATACCTTCCCGATGATCAGCGGTTACTACACGGCACTTGAACGCACGCTGTTCCTGGGCCAGCCCGACGCCGAGAGCCTGCGGCTATGGCAGATCAATGTCGCCGCGCATGAGTTGGGCCTGTCGCTGATCAGGCCGGGCACCTCCTGCGCCGCGATCTGCGACGAGATCAACCGCTTTCTCGCGGACGAAGGCGTGCTGGAATACCGGTCGTTCGGCTACGGCCACTCCTTTGGCCTGCTCAGCCACTACTACGGCCGCGAGGCGGGGCTGGAGCTGCGCGAAGACGTCGATACGGTGCTGGAGCCGGGCATGGTGATTTCGATGGAGCCGATGCTGTGGGTGCCGCAGGGCACGCCCGGCGCCGGCGGCTACCGCGAGCATGACATTGTCGTGCTGGACGCGCAGGGCGCCGAGAACATCACCAAGTTTCCCTACGGCCCGGAGCACAATATCATCGATTGACCTGCAACCGCTCTGCCCTGTCGCGGGGCAGAGCGCCACGCGCCCACAGACCTGCCCGCCCACCGGTCTGCCCACCTTGGCAGCGGCGCAATAATGTTTGGCATCCCCCGATTGGCCTGTAATCTCGGCGGGCGGCATTAGGGGCGCATAAGAGGGAATTTCAAATGAATGTTGATTATCTGATCAGTGGCGCGGGCGCGGTGGGCCTGTCGTTTCTCGATGTCATTCTGACCGAAACCGATGCGAGCGTTGCCATCGTGGACCGTCGCGACGCGCCCGGCGGGCATTGGAACGACGCATACCCCTTCGTGCGACTACATCAGTCCTCTTCGTTTTACGGCGTCTGTTCGCGCCCCATGAACCGCCCCCGTGTGGCGGACGGTGGGCTCAACGCCGGGATGTTCGAACTTTCCGGCAAATCCGAAATCCTGCATTATTTCCACGACCTGATGGAAAACACCTATCTGCCCAGCGGCCGGGTCCGCTATTTCCCGATGTCCGAACATATGGGCGAGGGCCGGGTGACGTCCCTGATCACCGGAGAGGTGACAGAGATCAAGGTCGGCAGGAAGCTGGTGAATGCCGGGATCTGGGGTGATCTGGGCACGATCCCGGCGACCCACCAGCGCCCCTTCGAGGTCGCGCGGGGCGTTGAGTGTATCTCGCCCAACGACCTGCCCCGCCGCGCGCCGGGGCATGACAGTTTCGTGGTCGTCGGTGCGGGCAAGACGGGCATGGACGCGGTCGTCTGGCTGCTGCAGCACAAGGTGCCGCCGCACAAGATCACCTGGGTCCGGCCCAATGATTACTGGCTGTTCCAACGCGAAAAGATCATCAATCACCCGCAATTCTTCGAATCGACCGTCACGGCGTTCCAGTCCGAGCTGGCCGCTCTCGGCACCGCCCCGACCGTTCGCGCCTATTGCGAAGCGATGGAAGCCAGCGGTCTGTGGCACCGCATCGATCCCGATACCTGGCCCACGAAGTTTCACGCCGCCGTCTGTTCCAGCGCCGAATTGCAGGCCCTGCGCCAGGTCGAAAATGTCGTGCGCGCGGGGCATGTCACACGGCTCGCGCCTGGCCGGATGACCTTGCAGGACGCGCAGATCGACGTGCCGGATGGTGCGTTGTTTGTCGATTGCACGGCCAGCGCGGGCGCCATACTCGGCGCGGACGCGCCGCCGGTCTTTGACGCGGACACGATCAACCTGTTCATGATCCGACCGTTTCAGCCGCTGTTCAGCGCGGCGGTCATCGGATTTCTCGAGGCGCATGTGCCCGATGCGGCGTTGCGCCGGGCCTGCACCCGCCTCGTCAACTTTCACGACACCCCCGCGCAGTATCTTGCCCAGATGCAGCAGGCGCTGCTCAATCAGGGCGCGTGGGCGCAGATCCCCGCGCTCAAGGCCTGGATCGACGGCTGTCGCCTCTATTCGATGAGCCACCTGCTGGAGGGGCTGACGCCGCAGGACACGGACAAACTCGCTCTGCTCAGCCGGTTTGGTCCCCTCAGCAAGGCGGCGGCGGAAAACATCCCCCGCATCCTCGCCCGCGAAAGCGCATAGCATCGAGGCGCGTGCGCACCCCCCTCTTGCAGCGCACCGCGCCCGCCGCTAAACCCGACCCGAACGCTGCAAAAAAGGGGCTCCCATGCTCGATCTCGCCTATGACACGCCAAAGGTCCGCACGATTGCCGGGGCAAAACAGGATTGGGAACTGGTCATCGGGATGGAGGTCCACGCCCAGGTGGCCTCGAACGCGAAGCTGTTCTCGGGCGCGTCGACCAAATTCGGCGCCGAGCCTAATTCGAACGTCGCCTTCGTGGACGCCGCCATGCCGGGCATGTTGCCCGTCATCAATGAATTCTGCGTCGAACAGGCTGTGCGCACGGGCCTTGGCCTGAAGGCGCAGATCAACCTGACCTCGGCCTTCGACCGCAAGAACTATTTCTATCCCGACCTGCCGCAGGGCTATCAGATCAGCCAGCTCTACCACCCCATCGTCGGCGAAGGCGAGGTGCTGGTGGAAATGGGCGATGGCACCGCGCGCCTTGTGCGCGTCGAGCGCATCCACCTGGAACAGGACGCGGGCAAATCCATTCACGACATGGACCCCAACATGTCGTTCGTCGATCTCAACCGCACCGGTGTTGCGCTGATGGAAATCGTGTCGCGTCCCGACATCCGCGGCCCCGAAGAGGCGGCCGCCTATCTGGGCAAGCTGCGCCAGATCCTGCGCTATCTCGGCACCTGCAACGGCGACATGCAGTCCGGCGCCATGCGCGCGGACGTCAACGTCTCGATCTGCGCGCCGGGACAATACGAGAAATACCAGGCGACCGGCGATTTCTCACATCTCGGCACCCGCTGCGAGATCAAGAACATGAACTCCATGCGCTTCATCCAGCAGGCGATCGAGGTCGAGGCAAGGCGCCAGATCGCCATCGTGGAAGCGGGCGGCGAAGTGGTGCAGGAAACCCGGCTTTTCGATCCGGACAAACAGGAAACCCGCTCCATGCGGTCCAAGGAAGAGGCGCATGATTACCGCTATTTCCCTGACCCCGATCTGCTGCCGCTGGAGATCGAACAGGATTGGGTGGACGCCATCGAAGCCAATCTGCCAGAGCTGCCGGACGCCAAGAAAGCGCGTTTCATCAAGAATTTCGGACTGTCGGACTATGATGCCTCCGTGCTGACCGCCGATCTGGATTCCGCGGGCTATTTCGAAGCGGTGGCACAGGGCCGTGATGGCAAGAGCGCCGCGAACTGGGTGATCAACGAGCTTTTCGGCCGCCTGAAGAAAGATGACCGCGACATCACCGACAGCCCCGTTTCGCCTGAGCAGCTGGGCGGCGTGATCGACCTGATCGCATCGGATGCAATCAGCGGAAAGATCGCCAAGGACGTGTTCGAGATCACCTATACCACCGGCCGCGACCCCGCCGAGATCGTCGAGACGGACGGCCTGAAGCAGGTCACCGACACCGGCGCGATCGAGGCTGCGGTGGATGAAATCATCGCCGCCAACCCCGAGCAGGTGGCGAAGGCCCGCGAAAACCCCAAGCTTGCGGGCTGGTTCGTGGGCCAGGTGATGAAGGCCACGGGCGGCAAAGCGAACCCAAAGGCCGTCAACCAGCTGGTGGCGCAGAAACTCAAGGGCTGATCCGCCCCAACGCCCTGAACGCAACGGACCTTCACCCGCGTTGGATGAAGGTCCGTTTTCTTTTGGGTTGACCCCTATCCTAGATCAGCATCTCGGCGAGGGCGATGAACAGCGGGATGCTGAGGATCGCGACCGGCGTGCCCAACCCGGTCGACGTGCCGACATAGGACGACGGGTTCGCCTCGGGCAGTGCACCGCGCAGGGTCGGCGGACCCGAGATGTCAGAGCTCGACGCAGCCATCACCGCCAGCAGCACGACCCCACCCTGGGAAAACCCGGTCAGTTCATGCGCGATCATCCCGACGCCGAACCCCATCAACCCATGCACCACAGGCCCCGCGATACCGTAGAGGATATAGGCATGCGCCACCTTGCGCAGCTCCGACAGCCGCGACCATGCCTCCATGCCCATGATCAGCATCAGGATCGACAGCAGCCCCCGGAACAGCGGCTCGTAGAAACCTTTGTAGACGCTGTCGGGCTGCGCCAGAACACCCAGCGCCAGCCCCGCGATCAACGCCGAGATGGCCGGGCTGCGGAAGGTATCCACCAGGATGCCCCGGACCAGCCCGGAGGCCTGCATCTCGCCGTTCAGGGACCCACCCGAGGCTCCACCGCCGGCGGCGAGCGTCCGGTCGGTGTTGACCCAACACGACTGCGCCTCGCGCCGGGCCGCGCTGAGTTTGGCCATCACGATGGCCGTGACCAGCGCCGCGATATCCATGAAGGGATAGAGCGCGCCGATAAAGCCTTCGTAGGCGATGCCGCTGTCGTCCAGAATGGCCATCCCCGCGGCCAGCGTCGAGGCCGAGACCGCGCCGAACAGCCCCGCCGTGGCAAGACCGTCCACCCGCGCCACGCCGCGCCAGCGCGCCAGCGTCCGGCTGCCCAGCAGCACGATGGCAACGCCGACGACCGCCGCGCCCACCGCAGGCACGATCAGCGACACCAGATCGGCGTTTCGGATCGAGATACCCGCCCCCATGCCGACCTTGAGCAGCAACAGGATGACGATGAATTTATAGACCGGCTCGGGGATCTCGAACTTGCTGCCCAGTGCGGCCAGCATCATCCCGGCAATCAGAAAGGCCAGGGTCGGTTTTTGCATCTGTTCCAGTACAGTGCCTGCGATCGTGAAGATGACATCCATGGGGTGCTCCTTTTTGGATTTGACCGACGACCTACCGGGTGGAGCTTTGAAATAAAAATATATCTTTCATGAATTTTCGTTCTATAAAACAGAATGATTGGCCGACTCAACTATCACCACCTGCGCTATTTCCGCGAGGTCGCCCTCGAGGGTCATCTGGGCCGTGCCGCCGAACGGCTGAACGTGGCGCAATCCGCGCTCTCCGTTCAGATCCGCCAATTGGAAGACCGGCTGGGCTTTGCGCTGTTTGACCGGGTCGCGCGCGGTCTTGTGCTGACCGAAGCCGGGCGCATCGCGCTGGACCACGCCGACCGGATCTTTACCGCCGGGGACGAATTGCTGGCGACCCTGCACCACAGCAGCACCGTCAAGCCGCCCCTGCGCGTGGGCGCGCTATCGACGCTGTCGCGCAACTTTCAGCTTCAGTTCCTGCGCCCGCTTTTGACCACCGCCGACTATGGCTTCGTGCTGAAATCCGGCAACACCGCGACCCTGCTGGCCGATCTCGAAACGCTCGCGCTCGACGTGGTGCTGACCACAGAAACGCCCCCCGGCGGCTCTGCGGCGCGTTTTGCCGCGCAGCGCATGGCCGAACAACCAGTGCGCATTCACGGCACGCCCGACAGGCTGCGCCATGACACGCTCGCCGATCTGCTGGCCCGCGAGCCGCTGATCCTGCCCACCGAAAGCGTCATCCGCACGGGGGTCGAGAACCTGATCGTCAGCATGGGCCTACAGCCGCGCATCGTGGCGGATGTCGACGACATGGCCATGGTGCGCCTGCTGGCCCGCGAAGGCGTGGGGCTGGCCATCGCCCCCACCGTCGTCGTCGCCGACGAGATCGCGACCGGGGTGCTGGCCACCGCCCCCTTCGACCTCGGCATAA
>JBFFQZ010000189.1:0-6071 GCA_041573235.1 Sulfitobacter sp.
CCCGCCGCCAAGGCTTCGATAGCGACCAGGCCGTAGGCTTCCCATGCCGACGGCATGGCGATGGCGTCAATCGTGGCCATCGCGGCAACCGGATCGTCCGTAAAGCCCTTGAATTGGATGCGGGGATCGCCTTCGGCCAAAGAGCGAAGGGTAGCTTCCTCTGGACCTTCTCCATAGATGAGGAGACTGATGTCGGCCCGTCGTGTCAATCGGAATGCCTTGATCAACGTGTCGAACCCTTTCGCCCTGTCGAGCCGTCCGATCGCTCCGAAGATACGTACCGGTGTTGCAACCGGGGCAATGCTGCGAAAGTCAGCCAAGTCTACACAAGGTTGGATGACCGTCAGCGCGGACGCACGCACGGCACCGCTGCGCTGGAGCCATTCCCCCTGGGCATGGCTGACCGCCACAACACGATCGAAGATCCGATAAGCGGTGCGCAGAAGCAGCGCGAAACGGCGGTTGTGAGTCACGTTGGCGGCGACGAATCCTTCGGTATAACTATGTTCGACGTGGACAAGCTTGGCGCGTGGATGGCGCGCGCGCAGGCTCAGCACCATGGGCAGGGCGCGCCAGTTGATGGCGAGATGTGAGACGATCATGTCCGCCTCGATCCGCCTTGATGGAAACCCGCCGCGTTCGACAATCTGAAGACTGTGCGTCGCATCGCGTGACAGCTCTGGCGCGGTCAGCAGATGAGCCAGCACCCGCATCACGCCGCCTGCGGTGGTATCGTCGACCAGGTGAACAATACGCAAACGGGACATCAGGCGACCTCCGCACGACGCAAGCGGGCGGAGGCCTGCATGATCCGGTGCAGCATCTGCTTGCCGAATATTGACAGCACGCTCGCGGCGACGAGGGTCACGACGGACTTGACCGGTTCCTCGAGCAACGGCAGACGAGATTGCGAGACCCATGCGCGGGAAAGGTACGTTGCGCGTGGTGCGTCGAGATCGCTGATGGCGCGCCGGGCGAGGTAGCGCAGTTGGTAGGCCCGCGCGACCTGTGTGTTCACCTCGAAGAACGCGGGGTTGAGAGGTGTCAGCTTCTCGACCATTCGCTCCCAGGAGGCCAACTGGCGGTCGGTGGCGGCGGACAGGCCCCCGGTGGCGATGCGGTAATGTGTCCACAGACCGGGAATGCCTTCGAACACCCAGTCGGTGCTCAGCGCGATGCGCATCCAGCATTCGACGTCCTCGGATTGGCGAAAGGTTTCGTCAAAGTACCAGTCGCGCGACGGCTCATGGTGGGGGCGATAGGCAATGTCCTCCAGCACGGCTCGGCGCAGAACCGGGGCGGATCCGTTGCCGATGGGATTGCGCTTGAAGAGCAACGTGGCGTCGATATTTGTAAGTCGGGGGCGTTGGGCCTGACCGATCAGAACCCCTGCGTCGTTCATCAGCGCGGAACCGCAATAGCTGACGCCAACTTGCGGGTTGGCCTCCAGATGCGCGATATGAAGCGCCAGCTTTTCGGGCCGCCACGTGTCATCTGAGTCGCAAAAGCCAATCACCGCACCGCGTGCTGCGGCTATTCCAGTATTGCGTGCACCGGCGAGACCCCGGTTGGACTGGCGTATGACACGCACGCGGCGGTCACGGGCGAACCGGGCCGCGATGCGCGGAGTGTCATCGGTCGAACCATCGTCGACGATGATTACCTCGTAGGACGGGTGGGTTTGTCGCAGCAAGGATGTCAGTGTCTCGGCGAGGGTGGCGGAGGCGTTGAAGGCAGGAACGACTACTGAGGCGAAGGTCATTGGCTAGCTCTTTCGGGTTCAGGAAAATAATGATTGGCGAAGGGCGCGGGGCAGCAACAGGGCCGCAAATGCGCCGAAAAGGGTGGGCACGCCGCGGCGGAGTGGGAGCAGGAAACCGGGCGGGCTGCGGCCTACCCCTGATAAGGCAAGCCGCAACGGCTCGGTGCGGCTTGCCGCTGTGCGCAATGCACGGCGCGCCAAATACCGGTGATGGATGGCATGGCTTCGGCCCGAGGGGCGCACACCGAAGGTTGCTGCCGTCTTCACCGCGTGGGCGCGTCCGGCCAGCATTGCGCCAAGGTCGGTCGACAGGCCGCCCGGGCTCGTGCGATACCAGGTCTGAAGCATATCGACACCGACAACGCGCGCCCCGTGACCGACCAGCCGGATCAGCCAGTCAAGATCTTCGTTATGCACCATTGTCTGATCGAAGCCGCCCGACCGCTCGAACACGCCGCGCCGCACAGTGATGTTTGACATGGTGCAGACCGGGTTCTCGCCCAACAGCATTTCGATCGTCAGATCGCCTGTCGGAACGGTCGAGACTACATTCGTGTCGCCCGGTTGTTGTTGGAAAAAGCCGATCTTGCCGAAAACGGCATCGATGCTGCGGTCGGTAAGGATGTCTCGTAGGTGCTGCAGTTTGCCGGGCACCCAGATGTCGTCCGCGTCACAAAAGGCAAGCAGGTCACCTGTTGCAATGGTCATTGCACCTGTGTTGCGCGCGTCGCTGGGGCCTTTGCCGTCGTGGCGCACCAGCCGGATGCGCGGATCACGCAGGGCGGCCAGTCGGATGAAAAACGGTGTCGCGTCGGTAGAGCCATCGTCAACGCAGATCGCCTCCCAGTCGTTGAAGCTTTGCGCGGACAGGCTGGCGAGCGTGTCGGTGATGGTCGCCTCTGCGTTGAAGCAGGGTAGAATGATGGAAAAAAGGGGCATCGGGTCAGGCCTTTGCGTAGGTGCGGCCAAAGGCCGGGAAAAGGGCGGGGAGGGACGCGCCGACCATGACAAGGGTCGCTACGATGGCGTATCCGGTCGCGACGGTCGTGAGGCCAAAGGGGGCGAGCAGCGCGGTATTGAGCATCAAGGCAACAGTCATGGTCGCAGTGACCCAGAATTCGCTGTGGGCGCGACCGGTCGCCCGAAGCCAGCCTGCGGCGGCGGACCACATCGTCGTCGGGATCGCCACGAGGCAGAGGATCGAAACGATCTGGTCAAGCCCGTCCCAGCCATCCCCGAACAGCACTGGTACGTAGTAGGGGGCAAGGATCGCCTGGGCGACAACGGCGGGCGTGATCAGGCCCATGGCCAAAAGCATGCTTTGACGTAGCGCGAAGGACTTGTCGGTGCTGGCGCAGAGATGCGGGAAAAGCACGGTCGAAAAGGCAACCGAGAAAGAATTGGCAAGGCTGAGGCCCGCGTTGAAGGCCATGAAGTAAAGACCCAGTGCCTCTGCCCCCATCAACGTGCCGACAATCAGCTTGTCGGCCTGAAGGCGCAGGGCTTTGACCATTTCGACACCCAACACGGCCCATCCGAAGCTTAGGAAGGGACGCAACGGGGCGAAGCCGTGGCTCAGGTCGCGGGTCCAGGGATGTAAGCGGCGCATCGCCACCAGCCAGAAGGGCGCCGTCAGAAGCCGCGGCAGGATCAGCGCTAACGCCGATGGCCACAGCAGCGCCAAGGCCGCGGACAGAATGTTGGCCCCCACGATCTGCCCGCCCGAGATGGCGGCGGTCTGGCGCAATTTGCCCGCCCGCATGGCAAGCGCGGTCTGCACGAGGCCTGCGGGCATGAAAAGATACTCCCCTGCCAGCAACAGGATCAGCATCAGCAACTCGACGCTCGCGCCGGTGGCGTAAAGGGCCAGTCCAATGGCGGATTGCGCCACAAAAAGTCCGACACACCAGACCCAGAAAATGCGGTGCGCAGTGGCGCAGGTTTGCGCCAGCTGGTCATCGCGCGCGGCGATGATCCGCTGCCCGACGCCGTTTTCGGTCAGCGCCTTTAGAATATCGGCCGCCGCCAGCGCCGCCGCTGCCACGCCGATCTGCGTGAGGTCAAGTGAGCGGGCGACTGCCACGACGACCAGCAACCGCGACGCCTTGGCCGCCACTTCGGACGCGCCGTAGGCGATGAGGTTATGGGCGATGCGCGGTAACTTGATGATGGGTATCATTAGTTGGGGTCCAGTCAAATCGGTTGACCCCTTTGTATGCTCGCCGTCGCATCCGTGTCCCGGACGCCACCGGACACACTGTTGGCGCAACCGAACTGCATCATATCCAAACGGATAGGTCTGCAGATGCCTTCACCCTCTCGACCGCGAAAGGTGAACCACGTAAAACCGCTTCAACCTTAGGCTGGAGTGCAGGCAAACATGTCTCAGACCCTCAAATTCGGATCGGTGTTTTTCGCTGTGTTTGCCTTGGGCAATTGTGCGGGTTTCGACACGCCTGATAATCTGGAGCCGATTGCCGCCGGTGACGGCTATCAGGCCCAGTACCGCGAACCGGATGTGGATCGGAAAGATGCGCAGTTTCTGCGCTCAGCAAGGATCAACGCCAGCAAATGCCGCCCCCCGCGGGGCGGGCTGGACGGTAAGGGATCTGGCATCGCCGCCGTGGCCCTGCGCGGCGAGCGCCTGACGCGCAATGATCTGATTGATGTCCGGATAGCGGATGACGATACGTTCAGTGGCGATTACGTTGTATCGCGCGACGGCACGATCAAATTGCCATTCCTGCAGCCGATCTTTGCCCAAGGGCGGTCGACCGCCGAGGTCGAAAACGCCATCGCGGCACAGCTGATCGACGGGGATTTCTTTGCCGACCGTCCGCGGATCTCGGTGCGGGTGGCGGATTTCGCATCTGTCACCGTTGGCGTTTCGGGCGCGGTGTTCGAGGCGCACAGCGTGGAAATCGGTGGTGTGCCGGGCGATCGGGTGGACAGCCGCCGCCAGAGCGCGCTTGGTGCGTCGAGCGAAGGGCGTAACCTGTCGGCGGCCCTGCGCGCTGCGGGCGGCGTGCGCCCCGACGCCGATATCTCTGCCGTCGAAGTGCGCCGGGGCGGGGCGCTTTATGCTCTCGACATGCGTGGCGTGTTTGAGGGACACAATGCCGTCGATATCATGCTCCTGACTGGCGATACCGTATCGGTTCCAAGCCGGGGATGTTTTCAGGACGACTTGATGCGTCCCAGCCCGATCAGCCCGCTGGGTGTCTCGCTGTTTTTGTCAAACCTGACCCAGCCCGCTGCGGGCAATGCTTTATCTGCTGTGGGCCGTGACGTGCGGGAGGTTCCTTACGGCACGCGGTATATGCAGGCCGTGATCGACACCAACTGCGTCGGCGGCGCGCGCGCGACCAGCGCCGATCGGTCCGCCTTGCTGTTCTCACGAAATCCTATCACGGATGTCTCCGTGGTGATTGAGCGCGACATAGAGGATATGCTGCGGCGCGCGGACAGGGATGATTACGACCCGTTCCTTTTGCCGGGGGATTCCATCGCTTGCTATGACAGCACTGTCACCAATATCGGCGAGGTCGGGCGGGTGATCGGCGTCTTGGGTCTGTCGGCTCTGGCTTTGTAAACTTTCGGATTTCAGCGCTGTGCCGTGCGCTGGTCCGCGCGCATCTGCGGCCGCGTGGCGGCCCAGATGGTGGGGAGCGCATCGATTGCTTTTGCCAATGCCTCGGCATCGTCCGATTTGGCCGCTTCCTCCACCTTTATCAGACCAGTCCGCAGGTCGACCGCCCCCAGGGTCGCGGCACTGCCTGCGATCCGGTGCGCGCGCGCGACAATGTCGGCTGGCGTGGTGCTTGTATGGTCCTGCAGAAAGGCGAGCGTCGCATCGACTTCGTTCTTAAACCTGTCCAGTAGCGTGCCCAAGGCGTCGTCGCCGATGGTTGATCTTAGTTCGTCGAGATATGCGAACGCGACGGCGTTCACGTGCTCTGGTCCGGGGGTGGCGGTTTTGCCCGGTACGTCGGCGTAGTTGGCAATTACCTGAAGCAATCCGTTCAGCGTCAGGGGTTTGGTCAGAATGTCGTTCATTCCATCCATCAGAACGGCCTCCTGTTCCTCTGCCATTGCGTTGGCGGTCAATGCCACGATCGGCGTCTGCGCGTTTGCGCCGTTTCCTGAGCGTATCTCGCGCGTGGCCTGGCGTCCGTCCATCACAGGCATGCTGATGTCCATCAGGATCAGGTCGAACGGTTCTGACCCTGCGACCTCAATGGCACGTTCGCCATTTATCGCCTCGGTTACGCTGTGTCCGGCGGCTGTCAGCATCTCGCGGGCGACAACA
>JBFFQZ010000190.1:0-6062 GCA_041573235.1 Sulfitobacter sp.
CAGCGGCTTCAGCCGCTCGATCCGGGGGCCGTCGGCAAAAACCAGCGTCGCCGCGCTGTCGCGCAGGGCATAATCCAGTTCTTCGGTTGTCCACCATGCGTTGACGAAAACCACCGTCGCCCCGGTCGCGGAAACCGCAAGCACCAGCATCATCAGTTCGGGATAGTTGCGCATGGCGATCGCCACGTGGTCGCCCTTGCCCACGTTGAAGGTCGTCCTGAGCACATGCGCCATCCGGTTCACATCGGCGCAGAACTGGCCGAAGGTCCAACGCTCGCCCTCGTACAACAGGTACTGCGACGCGCCGTCTTCGTGTTGGGGCATGCCCGCCGCCATCAGCGCCGGAACGGTGGGCGGCACGTTCTGGAACGCACGATAGGTCACGCCGCGGATTTCGGTCGGGGCGACGGCAAATGTCGGGTTCGTGGCCACGACATGGGCGACCGCCTCTTCCGGGGTCATCGCCGTCATGGGGCGGTCTTTTGCGGTGCGTCTGTCATGTTCGGCCCTCCCAAGCCTGCCCGTCGCGCTGCCTCCTCCCAAAGGTGCGCGACTCTCCTTCTCAGGGGAAGACTAAGGGGAAACTTCGGGCAAGCCAATACCGCAGTACGGAACTTCGTTTCGCAATTGTATCCGATGACGTCTGACGTGGTGTCACCGGGCGGTCAGCGGCCTTTCCAGACCGGATCGCGTTTTTCGGCAAAGGCCCGCGCGCCTTCCAGCTGGTCTTCGCTGGCATAAAGCGTGTCGACCGTGGGCAGCTGCCGCTTGGTGATCCGGTTCATCGCGTCCTGAAAGCTGGCATCCTCTGCATCGCGCACGATCTCCTTGATCGCGGCATAGACCAGCGGCGGGCCGCTCGCCAGCACGCGGGCCAGGTCCCAGGCGCGGTCCATCAGCTGTGCCGCGGGGACGATCTCGTTCACCAGGCCCCAGCCCTTGGCCTCGGGTGCGTCGAACCAGCGCCCGGTCAGCAACAGCTCCATCGCGATGTGATAGGGGATCCGCTTGGGCAGTTTCACGCTGGCGGCATCGGCGACCGTGCCCGACCGGATTTCGGGCAACGCAAAGGTGGCGTGGTCGGCGGCAAGGATCATGTCGGCCGACAGCGCCAGCTCAAGGCCACCGCCACAGGCGATGCCGTTGACCGCCGCGATCACCGGTTTGTTCATGCCGCGCAGCTCCTGCAGGCCGCCAAAACCGCCGACGCCGTAATCGCCATCCACGGCGTCGCCGTCCGCCGCCGCCTTTAGATCCCAGCCGGGGCAAAAGAATTTCTCGCCCCCGCCGGTCAGGATCGCCACGCGCAGATCCGGATCGTCGCGGAAATCGCGGAACACCTCGCCCATGATGCGGCTGGTCTTGAGGTCGATCGCATTGGCGCGGGGCCGGTCCAGCGTCACCTCCAGAATGGCGCCCTCTTTGCGGGTCTTGATCGGGTTGGTCATGGCATGTCCTTTCGTCTCAGCAGCGCGTCGGCTGCAATTGCATCGCAAGCGGTACAGATCAGCGGGTTGATTTCAACCTCTTCGAGGCCCTGCGCATGGGTGATCACATAGGCTTCGACCGCGCGGATGGCGCGCAGGATCGAGGCATGGTCGGCAGGGGGCGCGCCGCGATAGCCGTCCAGCAGCGCCGACACCCGCAGCTGGCTCAGCGCCCCCGCGATGTCGGCATCGGAGGCGGGCAGCAGCACGCAGGCGCTGTCGTTCAGGACTTCGGTCAGCGTGCCCCCGGCGGCGATGGTCATCACGAAACCATGCGCCGGGTCCTTGACCACGCCGATCAGCAACTCGGCCACCGTGCCCGAGATCATCTCTTCGACCAGGAACCGGTCGCCGGGCATCGTGGCCGCAGCCGCCGCCAACCGGTCCGGCGCGAGGTTCAGCGCGACGGCCTGCGCCTCGGTCTTGTGCGCGATGCCCTGCGCCTTGAGCACCACCGCCCCGACAAAGCCCGCCCCGGCGTCGGCCAGCCCCGCGCGGTCGCACACCACCGCGCGGGGGATGCGCAGGCCGTGACGGGCGAGGGCCTGTTTCGCCTCCGCCTCGGGGATCAGCAGCGGCGTGACCGTCGCCGTCGGCAACAGCAGCGGTTCGGCAGGGTCGGGGGGTGGCAGGCTTGCCAGTTCGCAGGCGGCGATCGCCTCGCTGAGACCATGGAAGGGGACCACGCCCGCAGCGGCAAGCCTGTGTGCGATGTCCTCGGGCAGCGCCTCGGGCAGGGTCGCGACAAGGCCCATGCGCCCGCCGGTCCGCGCGCGCGCCGCGATCAGCGCGCTGACCGTGCAGTCCCAATCGGAGGGGTCGCATCGGTCGGCGCGCGGGAAATCCACCACCAGCAGCGTCATCGCGATTCCGGGATCGACCATGGCGGCGAAACAGTCGGTCATGCGCGCCACGTCGCGCCAGATGTAGGTGTGGTAATCCAGCGGATTCGCCAGCGCCACCATCGGCCCCAGCGCATCGCGCAGGTCCGCCATCTGCCGCGGGTTCAGCGGTGGAAAGCTGACCGCGCGGCCATGGACGGTATCGGCGGCAAGGCTTGCCTCGCCCCCCGAACAGCTGATGGTGGCGAGGGTACGGGCGGGCAGCGGTCCCGCGATGTGCAACAGCTTGAGCGTCTCAAGAAAGCCGGGGATGTCCGTGGCGCGCGCGATGCCCAGCCGGGCCAGCAGCGCCGCCGCCCCCGCATCGCCGCCCGCAAGGGACGCGGTGTGCGAAACCGTTGCGGACTGCGCCTGAACCGAGCGGCCCACCTTGAGCGCGATGATCCGCTTGTCGAGCTGCCGTGCCGTGGCGGCCAGCCGTTCTAAGGCGCGCAGGTCACCGAACCCCTCGATGTGCAGCCCCAGCGCGCTGACCCGTGGGTCCTGTAACAGGGCCATGCCGATCTCGGCAATGCCGGTCTGGGCCTGATTGCCTGCGGTGACGACATAGGCGATGGGCAGCGCGCGGTGCTGCATGGTCATGTTGATCGCGATGTTCGAGCTTTGCGTGACGATGGCGACGCCGCTGTCGACCCGCGTGCCGCCATGCTGGTCGGGCCACAGCAGCGCGCCGTCGAGATAGTTGATGAAGCCGTAGCAGTTGGGCCCGAGGATCGGCATTTCACCCGCTGCCGCTAGCAGCCGTTCCTGCAGGTCGGCGCCTGCCGCGTCCTCGGCCTGTGCCTCGCGAAAGCCGGAGGCGAAACAGACCGCGCCGCCCGCCCCGCGCGCGGAGAGTTCCGTGACGATGTCCAGTGTCGCGTGGCGGTTCACCCCGATGAACGTCGCGTCCGGCGCCTGTGGCAAGGCCGCGATACTACCGTAGGCGGGCAGTCCGGCGATCGTCTCGGCGCGGGGATGCACCGGCCAGATCGGGCCGTCGAACCCCATCTTGCGGCATTGTGCAACCGTCGCCGACCCCCACGCGCCGCCGCCCACAACCGCGATGCTGGCGGGGCGCAGCAGGCGGCCGAGATCGCGCATCACGCGCCCAATGGCCGCAGCAGATCGCGGCTGATGATGTGGCGCTGGATCTCTGAGGTGCCATCCCAGATCCGTTCGACCCGCGCATCGCGCCAGAACCGTTCGATCGGGAAATCATCCATCAACCCCATGCCGCCGAAAATCTGCAGGGTCGCATCCGTGACCCGCGCCAGCGCCTCCGAGGCATAGAGCTTGGCCGACGCGATTTCACGGTTCGCGGGCAGCCCTTCGTCCAGCCGCCAGGCAGCGGCCAGTGTCAGCCAGTCGGCGGCGTCGATTTCGGTGATCATGTCCGCAATCTGAAAGCTGACACCCTGGAATTTGCCGATCTGCTGGCCGAATTGCCGACGCTCGGCGGCATAGTTCAGCGCATAGTCGAAACACCGCCGCGCGCGGCCGACGCTGAAGGCCGCCACGGTCAGCCGCGTCGCGTAAAGCCACTCGTTCATCACCGCGAAGCCGCCATCTACCTCGCCCAGCACCTGTGCATCGGACAGTCGGCAGTCGTCGAAGGTCAGGATGCAGTTCTTGTAGCCCTTGTGGCTGACCGAATTATAGCCGTCGCGCACCTGGAATCCGGGATGCCCGCGGTCCACCAGAAACGTGGTGATTCGCTTTTTCGGGCCTTTCGGCGTCTCGTCCACCCCGGTCGCGATGAAGACGATGAAGAAATCCGCGTGCTCCGCCCCGGAGATAAAGTGTTTGGACCCGTTGACGACCCAATCGCCCCCCGACCGCACGGCCTGGCATTTCATCCCGCGCACGTCGGACCCGGCGTCGGGTTCGGTCATTGCCAGCGCGTCCATCCGCTCTCCGCGCACGGCGGGCAGCAGATAGCGTTCGCGCTGTTCGGCGTTACAGGCCATCAGGATGTTCTGCGGGCGGCCAAAGAAATGCGTCAGCGCCATGGATCCGCGACCCAGTTCGCGCTCGACCAGCGTGAAATCCAGATGGCTCAGCCCCGCGCCGCCGACCTCTTCGGGGAAATTGCAGGCGTAGAATCCCATCTCGATCACCTTGCGCTTGATCTCGGCGCCCAGCTCGTCGGGGACCTGACCGGTCCGTTCGACCATGGCTTCGTGGGGATAGATCTCCTTTTCGACAAAGCTGCGCACGGTGGAGACGATCATCTCCTGTTCCTGGGACAGACCAAAATGCATGTCGGCGTTCCTTGTGAGGTGTTTGTGCAAGACTTCACAGTTTTCGCGTGGCACTCTGTGCAGAGTTGGAGCGTTCCCATGCAGAGTTTGCAAAATTCGATCCCCGTACACACGTGTTTCCTGTTGTTCGACGGGTTTTCCAACCATTGCCTGGCAAACGCGGTGGAGCCTTTGCGCGCGGCCAACACGATTTCGGGGCGGGATCTGTATCGGTGGAGCTTTGCGTCGCTCACCGGGGCAGGGGTGACAAGCTCATCTGGGTTGCCCGTCACGCCGCACGCGGCCCTGGCCGAGGTCGAGGGGGACATGTTGATGGTGATGCCCTCCTACGGGTATCTGAGCCACAGCACCTACAGCGCCCAAACGGCCCTGCGCCGTGCCGCACGGCGGTTCGCAGTGGTGGCCGGGCTGGATATGGGCAGTTGGCTGATGGCGGACGCGGGGCTGCTGGAGGGCCGTCGCGCGACCATCCACTGGGAGGAGTTCGAAAGCTTCGCCGAAGCCTTCCCGCAGGTCGTGGCGCAACGCAGCCGCTATATCATCGACGGCAACAGGATCACCTGCTCGGGCGCGACGGCGGCCTTTGACCTTGCGCTCGATCTGATCCGCAGTGCGCAGGGCGGGGCGTTGGCGCTGGAGGTCGCGCAGATTTTCATGACACGTCTGCCGGAAACCTCGGCCCCCTACGAAGGGTATGCCACGGACCGGTTGGTCCGTTCGGCGCTGCTGGTCATGCGTGACACGCTTGAGCGGCCGCTGCCCATTGGCGCCTTGGCCCGGCGTTTGGGGTGCAGCCAGCGCAAGCTTGAGGCGCATGTGTCGCGCGCATTAGGCATCACGCCACAACGGCTGTACCGCCGCCTGCGCCTGTCCCGCGCGCGCAAGCTGCTTGCTGAAACGGACCTGACGATCGCCGAGATCACCGTGCGCTGCGGCTATGAAAACGCCAGCGCCATGAGCCGCGCGTACCGCGCCGAATTCGGCATGTCGCCCACGCACCAACGCCGGGCAGCCGCATGAGAGGTGCCTGAACCATGCCTGTCGATCTGCCGTAACCGACCAGCCTGCGGCCCCCCGCTGCGAACCGCAGTATCAGGTGGCATGTCGATGGCGGCCTTCAGCTCGGGATGCGCGATCATCTTGCGATGGATTGCGCGACGCTGTTCGTACATGGTCTGGGCGCTCACGGCGTAGTAGCCGTTGAGTTCCGGCAGTTCCTTATCACCAAAGTGATTCCGCTTGAGCTCGCCGTAGATCGTGGACGGCGCACGACCCAACCGATCCGCGATCTCTGGGATCGGCATTTTGGCTTCACGCCACTTGGCAATCTTGCGGCGTTCTTCCAAACTCAGGTGAGGGTAGCAGTGTCCCATTCGTATTCCTCCGCGCAACATTCTGTTTTAATACAGAATTCGCACTTCGAATGTGAA
>JBFFQZ010000191.1:0-6051 GCA_041573235.1 Sulfitobacter sp.
AGGGATTTGTCGCGACGACATCAGACGCGCCGCCCGCATCTCCCAACTGCACGAAGGCCAGCACCTCGCTGCCCTGCTGCGCGCTGGCGCACCACGGGCCATAGCAGGCGACAGCCAGCGTCACAGGTTTGTCGAACGGCAACGAAAAGCCATCGGGCGTCAGCGACATCCCCCGCAGCTCCGCGTCGATCAACGTCAGCTCGGGCGTCGCGCGCTGCTTGTCCCAGTCGACTTTTGGCAGGGCGCGGGCGTCGAAATCCAACACCCCTCGCACGATGACAAAAGACGCGTCATCCGCCTGCGCCTGCTGGAACGCCGCTTCGACCGAATGCGGCATGCATGACAGCGCCGCCGCCACCCCCGGCGTCAAGGCCAGCAGCGCGGCAAGGAACGCGGCCTTCACAACATGTCTCCGAAGGCATCCACCACCCGCGCATAGACATCACGCTTGAACGGGACGATCCCCGCCAGCATCGCCTCCGGGCGCATCCACTGCCACGCGCGGAACTCGGGCTCGGACGTCTGGATGTTGACCTGATCGTCCGTGCCGGTGAACCGCAGCAGGAACCATTTCTGCTTTTGACCGCGAAACCGGCCTTTCCACAGCTTGGGCACAAGCGTGTGCGGCAGCTCATAGGGCAGCCAGTCCGGCGTCTGCGCTGCGATGGTGACCAGATCGCGGGTGATGCCTGTTTCCTCTTCCAGCTCGCGCAACGCGGCCTCGACGGGGTCTTCGCCCGGGTCCACACCGCCCTGCGGCATCTGCCAGGCGTCATAGTCCCGGTCCAGCCGCTGTCCGACGAACACATCACCCGCCGCGTTGATCACCATGATTCCGACGCAGGGCCTGTAGGGCAGCTTTTCAATCTCTTCGGGGGTCATCGCAAAACCTTTTCGATACCGACGCCGGATCGCGCCATCTGTATGTCGACACTAGCCCAAAGCGCACGTCGGCAAAAGGAGCCTCCAGCGCCTGACGCCGCGTTCAGAGTGACAAACCGCCACCGCGCCGCCATGCTCCGTGCAACCATATATCATCCAAAAGGGTCTTCCCATGTCCAGCTACCCCCATATGCTCAAGCCCCTCGATCTGGGCTTTACCACGCTCAAGAATCGCGTCCTGATGGGCTCGATGCACACCGGGCTGGAGGAGACCAAGGACTGGAACCGCGTCGCCGAATTCTACGCGGACCGCGCGCGCGGGGGCGTGGCGCTGATGGTTACCGGCGGCATTGGGCCCAACCTCGAAGGATCCGTTCTGCCGGGGGCCGCGATGATGGTCACCGATGAGGACGTCGCCAACCACCGCATCGTCACCGACCGCGTGCACGCCGCAGACGGCAAGATCGCGATGCAGATCCTTCACGCGGGCCGCTATGCCTACAGCCCCAAATGCGTGGCGCCCTCGGCCATCAAATCGCCGATCTCGCCTTTCCCACCGACCGAACTGGACGAAGCGGGCATCGAAAAGCAGATCGCGGACATCGTGGCGACCGCCGGGCGCGCGCAGCAAGCGGGCTATGACGGGGTCGAGATCATGGGCTCGGAGGGATATTTCCTCAACCAGTTCCTTGTCACCCACACCAACAAGCGCGAGGACCGCTGGGGCGGGTCCTATGAAAACCGGATGCGCCTGCCGATCGAGGTGGTGCGCCGCGTGCGCGAGGCCGTCGGGCCGGAGTTCATCATCATCTACCGCCTGTCGATGATCGACCTGGTCCCCAATGGCTCGACCTATGACGAAGTCGTGCAGCTGGCACAGGCCATCGAAACAGCGGGCGCCACGATCATCAACACCGGCATCGGCTGGCACGAGGCGCGGGTGCCCACCATCGCCACCTCGGTGCCGCGCGCGGCCTTTGCGTGGGTGACCAAGAAACTGATGGGCAAGGTGGGTATCCCGCTGATCACCTCGAACCGCATCAACACGCCGGACGTCGCCGAAGAGGTGCTGGCGTCAGGCTGCGCCGACATGGTGTCGATGGCGCGACCCATGCTGGCGGACCCGGATTTCGTCAACAAGGCCGCAGGCGGCAAGGCGGCGCAGATCGCACCGTGCATCGGTTGCAACCAGGCCTGCCTCGATCATACGTTTTCGGGCAAGATCTCGTCCTGCCTGGTGAACCCGCGCGCCTGCTTTGAGACCGAGCTGGTCATCGAAAAGGCCGCCAAGCCCAAGGAAATCGCCGTCGTCGGTGCCGGGCCAGCAGGCCTGTCCGCCGCGGTCACGGCAGCCGAACGAGGCCATACCGTCACCGTCTTCGACCGCGCGTCAGAGATCGGCGGCCAGCTCAACCTCGCAAAACAGGTCGCGGGCAAGGAAGAGTTCTTTGGCTTTGTCGATTGGTACCGCACCATGGTTGCGCACCACGGGATCAAGGTTGTGCTCGACACCGAGGTGTCCGCCAACGATCTGGACGGTTTTGACGAGGTGATCATCGCCACCGGCGTCGTGCCGCGCGACCCGCAGATCGAAGGGCAGGACCGCGAAAACGTCGTCAGCTATATCGATGTGCTGAACGGCACGGCAAAGGTCGGCAAGCGGGTCGCGGTCATCGGCGCGGGCGGCATCGGCTTTGACGTGTCGGAACATCTGGTACACGAGGGCGTGTCGCCTACGCTGGACCTGCCCGCGTGGATGCGCGAATGGGGCGTGGCCGACACGCAGGAACACCGCGCGGGCCTTGCACCCGAGGGACCACAACCCCACGCCCCCGCCCGCGAGGTGACCATGATGCAGCGCAAACCCTCCAAGCCCGGCAAGGGACTGGGCAAGACAACAGGTTGGATCCACCGCGCCGCGCTCAACATGAAAGGCGTGAACATGATCGCCGGTGTGAACTACGAGAAAATCGACGGCGATGGCGTGCACATCAGCTTTGGCGAGACGCGCGAGAGATCCCAGGTGATCCCGGCCGACACCGTGGTCCTCTGTGCAGGGCAATTGTCGGACCGCTCGCTGGCCGACGCGCTGGAGGCGCGCGGCAAGACCTGCCATGTGATCGGTGGTGCCGATGTCGCGGCCGAGCTTGACGCTAAACGCGCCATCAATCAGGGCACCCGGCTGGCCGCGAGCCTGTAGCGCCCGTCCCCCCGCGTGGCGCGCCACTGCCCGGCCTCGTGCCGGGCAGCTCTGCGTCACGGGACGCCACGATCGCCACGACGGGTCCCAGCCGCTGTCGCTTGCGGCCATCTGATATATTCGATCATCGCCTGCGGCATGTGCCTGCTGGCGCTCATGCGCTGGCTCTGCGGGATTTGGAATGCATCGCAGAAACACAGTGTTCTCCTGTTTCCAGCACTGAAACGGTTTCTTAAATACCTTGCTACTGTCCCACGTCCGCCCTGATTGCGCCCTATTCGACTTGCATGAAGTGCTGACAGAACAGGACACGAAGGGAACGGCGCATGGACCGCCTGACAGAAATGGAAGCATTCGCCACCGTGGTGGATCAGGGGGGCTTTACCGATGCCGCCAAGAAGATGGGGATATCGAAATCCGCAGTCTCCAAGCACGTCTCGTCGCTTGAGGCCCGCCTTGGAGCGCGGCTGCTGAATCGTACGACCCGCAGGGTGTCACCCACCGAAATCGGCCTGGCCTACTATGATCGCGCGCGCCGTGTCCTGAACGACGCAGGCGAAGCCGACGCGCTGGTGACCTCGATGCAATCCGCGCCTTCCGGGCTCTTGCGCATTTCGGTCGCCACGGATTTCGGCGTAAACCATCTTTCTCCCGCGCTTTCCGAATTCCTGGGCGACTTTCCCGACATCACCGTCAACATGGTCCTCAACAACCGCTACGTCGAACTGATCTCCGAAGGCTTCGATATGGCCGTCCGCATCGGTGAGCTGGAAGACAGCACGCTGCGCGCCCGCAAGTTGACCGAGACCACGAAACGCATGATCGCCAGCCCGGCCTATTTCGAGAAATACGGCCGTCCCGAAAAGATCGACGATCTGAATGATCACAAGCTGTTGCACTACTCCAACCAGTCCTCCGGAAACGTCTGGAAGCTGACGTCGCCCTCAGGCGAGAAGCGCCAGGTCCGCACCGCCGGCTGGCTGTCGGTCAATGACGGGCAATCGCTGCTGAACGCGGCGATCTCGGGCCTCGGCATCGCCTACTTGCCCAGCTTTCTCTATTCAGATGCGATGGCACAGGGCCTTATCGAAGATGCGATCCCCGATCTTCCATATGAAACCCAAGGGATCTACGCGGTCTATCCACCCGGCCGGTTTACCCAGCCCAAGGTCCGCGCATTCATTGATTTCCTGGTTCACGCCTTCGCCGACAAAGGCCCCAGCGACTGGTAACGCGCCAGGACCAATCCCCTCGATCTGAAATTACCCCCGGCAGGCCCCTGGCCTTTCGGGGGTTTTTCTATGGGGTACCGGCCTTTTGCCACAGGCCATGGGTGTCCTGAAAATAGCTCAGCGACAGCGCGATCGCTTCCTGTCGTCCGTGGCCCTTGTAGCTCCAGTCGAGCAGCGCGTTCACCCGCTCCGCGCGGTGCGGCAGGCGCCATGCCTTGTGCGATACGAACGCCCAGACCGGAACGCCCTGCGACGCCATCTGCCCGGACAGCCAGAAATCATCATGCGTCCAAAGGATGTCGGGAATGTCATAGGCGCTCTCCGGCAGGAAATCGGGCCGGATCATAGCCCCGCGATAGCCCTGAAAGGCATCCAGATAGCCCGGCGCGGCGTAGGGGGACGGTTTGCGCTGACCCAGCGTGGCAAGACGGTACAGGCGATAGGACAGGTCCTTCTTGCGCCGTGCGGCCCGTGGCATATGCGCCTCGACGCCCGGACCCGCGCCAACCTTGTCGCGGTCATAGAGGTCGAACCCCGTTTCAGCGATGCAGGCATCCGGGTGCTGCGCGCGCGCTTCCAGAAACTGCTGCGCCCAGCCCGGCTCGTAATATTGGTCGTCGTCGCAAAACAGGATCTCGACGTCCTCACCCGCGTGATCGCGCGCCGTCGGCAACACCTTGGTCGCGGGGCCGTAATCTTCGTCCACGATCACCGTGCGGACCCCGTCGGGATAGGTCGGCACATCCGCCACGTCGAAATCGAACCGCCGGTAGCTGCGCGAGATATTGACCCTGATTTCCGACACCGCAGCCGTCTGTTCCAGCAGGTTGCGCAGCGTGGGTTCGATCAAACCCATGCGCGGCGGAATGGTCGTCAACGAAATGATCAGCGATGTCATGAAGCCCTCCACAGACGCCCATCACCCGTCGCTAGCAGCAGGCGCAGGGGCTGTAAAGCGGCGGTCATTGCGCCAGAAGCACGACCTCGACCCGCCGGTTCTCCTCACGGCCTTGGGACGTGGCGTTGGTCGTCAGAGGCGCAAGATAGCCCACGCCTGCGGCATCCAGCCGCTCGGGCGCAATGCCGTAGCCTTCGATCAGGCGGGTGCGCACCGCGCGTGCGCGGTCCCGTGAAAGGGCGGCGTTGATCTCTAGCGTACCCGCATTGTCGGTGTGGCCCACCAGTGCGACGCGCACGTCAGGCTGTGCGCGCAACAGTTCGGCCAAGGCCGCCAAAGACGGGCTCGGCCCCGCGCCGAGCGACGAGGTTCCGACGTCGAAATCCAGACCGGCCAGTGCGACATGGCCGTCGCGCGCCAAGGTCTGGGCAAGAGCCTGAGCCATATCCTGCGCGGGGGTCTGTATCGTGTCCGGTGTCACGTCCCCGGTCACGTCATCGTCCGGGGGCACATCCGCCTCCGGGGTGGCGGCAGCGTCCTGCTGGTTGACATCAATGACCTGCAGGAAGGCGGCCCCGTCGGTGACGCTTGCCAGCAGCGACACGACCGCTTCCGGCGCGTCCTCGGGTCCGCGCAGGGCGGTCATCACGTGATAGTCGCGGATGTTGACGTACATGTTCGGTCCCGGCAGCACCTCGATGGCAAAGCGGAAATCATACCCGCCGCAGGCCGCCGCCGCACAATCCAGCACGATCCTGTACCCCGCCGCCGCAAGCAGCGCGCGCAGCGGCGTCATCACCTGCAACGACGTCAGCCCGCCCGTGTCGATCCGCCACGCA